>JBGCFJ010000150.1:0-11402 GCA_045106885.1 Saprospiraceae bacterium | reverse complement strand
ATTAGCCAGTTAGACCAGTCAATTTTTCTTCTAAGGAATTCAAAAAATGCTTGCATAATGGATTATGGACGCATTTTTTGAGTTTCTTAGAAGGGAAAAAGGCGGTATAAATGGTTGATTATTTCTGCCACTTTGCCTTAGGCCTGCTCAATGCGCTTTGCTGTATAGTAACGTATAAACAATAAAAATACCATGGAAGAAGAAAAAGAAAATTTTGACATTGATTGGTTAAGCGAACGTTATCCATTCGATGTAGAGGCACGAGATAAAGCATTGGAAAGTAAAGTCAAAGCGCATTTAGCTGAAAAATCGAGCATTACTTTAGTTGATGTGGGGGCAGGCACAGGATCTAATTGCTTGTATTTTGTAGAGCAATTTCCACAAACGCAAAAGTGGTATTTAGTAGAACAAGATGAAGCGTTAAAAAAGGCGACCATTAGAAGACTGAAAGATTATGCTAATTATCACAAATATAGTTTTGAGCGTAAGAAAGATACGGTTAAGATAAGTGCGGCTAAACGAAATATTACGGTAACCATTTTGAATGATTCGCTGCTGAATTTAGCGAATTTAGTGGATTTGAAGAAAGTAGATTTAGTACTAGCCAATGCGGTATTTGATTTGTTTTCAGCAGCTCAAATTGACCAATTGGTTAGTTTGATAACTCAGAATAAATTGGCTTTTTATCATACGCTAAGTTATGAAGGGATGACTTTTAATCCTGCCGATCCATTTGATGAGCTATTTGTAGCGGCCTATAACGAACACATGGAGCGACCTCAGAATTTTGGCAAAGCCTTGGGTAGGCATGCGAGTCAATATATGGTCCAATTATTTGAAGCGGCGGAAAATACGGTTCAATCGGCTACTAGTCAATGGAAAATTCAACCAATGGACATAAAGATGCACTATTATCTTTTAAGTTTTATGGAAAATGCTTTGGCAGAAATGGACTTAGCACCAGCCATGCAAGCGAATTTTGAAAAATGGATAAAGCGTAAAAAAGACTTAATTATTACAGGACAACAACATTTGGAAATAGCCCATCAGGATATTTTTGTTAAGCCGAAATAAATAATTTGTTAAGCTAAGTGACGAGGTAGAAATAATGTGGCTCAATTTATTCCTGCGTCGTCACTAAGCTACGAAGAAGTTGAAAGGGTTATATTGTTAAATTGCAAATGAAGTTAAAAGTCTTGAATGAAGGGATATTCATTACCATAACAATAAAACAATATAGCCATCGAACAATTATCCGCACATTGAATTCGTCAATTTGATTCAAAACAAAACGATATGAAAAAAGCCATTGTCTATTTTTTAATTTTTCTAGCCATCTTAATTTTAATTCCCCTATTATATTTTCAATTCAGTGATTGCGGAGTATCTCCACTTAGTTGTGGAGATTATACGACAGAAGGGACGCCAACAACACAGCGAATTCAAGTGGGAGGTGGTCCAGAAGACTTAGCTATAGATACCTCTTTAGGATATGAGCGAATTATTGTTTCTTGCACCGAGCGACGCCAAAATAAGCCCAAGATTGGTGGCTTTTATGGAATAAACCCAAAAGATAATACTACTTTTTCCTTCAAAATAGTACCAACTAATTTTACAGTTCATCCACATGGAATAGATGTGGTAACGATTGATTCGATTCCTTACTTATATGCCATTTCTCATGATAAAAAAGGGGAAGATTGGCAGCATAGCGTAGTCCGATTTGTGATTCAAAAGGATACTTTGATAGCAGATACAGCAAACATTATGATGGATGAATTGATGAATGTACCCAATGATTTAGATGTGCTAGAAGATGGGAGTTTTTATGCGTCTAATTCTGTGCCTAATATGAACCCAAACGAAAGTGCCAAAGCTATTTTAGGCATTGGAAATGGGAGTGTCGTACATTATGACGGACGAGGAAATTGGCAGATAGTTATTGATAAATTATGCTACCCAAATGGGGTTTGGGTAAATCAGAAAGATGATTATTTATTGGTTGCCAATGGAGGGTGTCAAGAGGTAGCTCGGTACAAAATAAAAAATGGACAAGTAGATGCGGAGGATAAACTTTCTTCCAAAGTACATGGGATAAATATTCCAGTAGGGGATAACTTATTGATGGATAAGGAAGGGGGTATATGGACGGCTGCGCACCCCTGTCCACTTAAATTTTTAGCGCACGCCAAAGATATTAAAGAAAAGTCCCCTATGCAGGTATTTGGTTTAGACCCCATGACTCTAAAAATGAAAATGCCTTTTCAGAATAATGGAGAATTGATTAGTGCTGCTTCTACCGTTTTGCACCATGAAAATAGGCTGTATATTGCCCAAGTTTTTGACCCTTTTGTGTTGGTGGTGGATGGGTTTTAATAAATTAATCAAATTCATTGGTAACTAAAAAGCCTGCATTTTTTAGAATTTGTTCCTTTTTGAATGATGCTAAATCGGCGTTTACCATTTCACTGCAAAGCGTTTTTAAATCATATTTTGGATGCCAATTCAATTTGTTATTTGCTTTTGAAGCATCGCCAAGTAATAATTCTACCTCTGTAGGACGAAAATATCTTGGATTTACTTTTATTAGAATATCTTTTAATTCGTAAGGACAAATGTTTCCTGTTTTTTCAAAGAAACGAGTGTGATTAATCTCTTTGATATAACCTTGTTCTTTTATACCTGTTCCTGTAAATCCTAATATTATACCTAGTTCTGCAAAAGATAATCTGACAAAATCTCTAACACTTGTTGTGATGCCTGTTGCAATAACCCAATCTTCTGGTTGGTCGTATTGGAGAATTTTCCACATGAGTTCTACATAATCTTTTGCATGCCCCCAATCACGTTTTGCATCTAAATTGCCTAAAAAAAGTGTTTGTTGTAAGCCTAAGGCTATTTTAGCAGCAGCCCGCGTGATTTTTCTGGTTACAAAAGTTTCCCCTCTTAATGGACTTTCATGGTTGAATAAAATACCATTACAGGCAAAAATATTATAAGCCTCTCTATAATTTACAGTTATCCAGTAGGCATAAAGCTTTGCTACTGCATAAGGAGATCTTGGATAAAACGGTGTTGTTTCGCTTTGAGGTATCTCCCGCACCAAACCATAAAGTTCAGATGTGGATGCTTGGTAAATTTTTGTCTTTTTTTCTAACCCAAGAAGCCTTACAGCCTCTAAAATTCTTAATGTGCCTAGACCATCCGTATTGGCAGTATATTCAGGCTGTTCAAAACTTACTTTTACATGAGACATCGCTCCTAGATTATAAATTTCATCTGGCCGTACTTCTTGGATGATTCGAATCATGTTAGAAGTATCCGTTAAATCTCCATAATGAAGTATAAAGTGTCTATTTGGTTTATCAGGGTTTTCGTATAAGTGATTTATTCTTTGCGTATTCAATAGAGAGCTTCTTCTTTTGATACCGTGAACTATATATCCTTTTTTAAGTAAAAATTCTGCTAGGTAGGCACCGTCTTGCCCAGTAATTCCAGTTATTAAGGCTATTTTTTTCATATATTATAAGTAATTTAAAAATATTAAGTCAATCTTCAAAACTCCTTCTATTTTTTGCGCTCTCTTTAAAAACCATTTTTATAAGTTTTGTCGTTCGATACTGCAAAATTAGTTATGGGCTATATGGATTTCATGGTGCATAATTTTTTATAAGAAAACCCCTTGTTTTTTAGTAGGGTATTGTATAAAGTTAAGTTGTTATAGAATAGGATTTGATTGAAAATAGAGGTGCTATTTCTTTATATATTTCTTTAATTCCTTGTTCTAATGAAATTTTAGCGGTCCAACCCAATTGTTTTATTTTATTACTATCCATTAATTTTCTGGGTGTACCATCTGGTTTGGAGGAATCTAGTTTAATGATGCCTTCAAAACCAACAATCTTCTGAATTAGCTGGGCTAGGGACAAAATAGAAATCTCGACTCCAGAACCGACATTTATATGACCTGGTTGATTATAATTTTGCATTAAAAAATAACATGCTTCCGCTAAATCATCAACGTGCATAAATTCCCTAAGAGGCGTACCAGAGCCCCAAATTTCTACATAAGGTTGATTATCCTGTTTAGCTTCGATAAATTTTCTGAGTAGGGCAGGTAATACATGAGAAGTCTTTAAATCATAATTATCGTTTAATCCATAAAGATTGGTTGGCATTGCAGATATAAAATTACAGCCATATTGTTCCCTATAAGCATCACACATTTTGATACCTGCAATTTTTGCAATAGCATAAGGCTCATTAGTAGGTTCTAAGTACCCTGTTAATAGCGCATCTTCGGTAATTGGTTGAGTAGCCAATTTAGGATAAATACAGGAAGAACCTAAACACAGTAATTTTTTAACCTTATTGACATAAGCCGCATGAATGATATTGCTTTGAATCATCAAATTGTCATAGATGAAATTGGCTCGATAAGTATTATTGGCGTGAATTCCTCCTACTTTTGCAGCGGCAAGGAAAACATAGTCAATTTGATTTTCTTTGAAAAAATGATTGACAGCAGTTTGATTCCTTAAATCTAATTCTTTGGAAGTTTTAAAAATTAAATTCTCAAAACCTTCTTGCTTTAATTTTTGCATAATCGCTGAACCAACCATGCCATTATGTCCAGCTACATATATTTTTGTATTTTTTTCCATATTGTTTTTATTTATTTTTGACTTCTTAACCCCCAAAGTTTCATTTTACACACGAAGGATGAAGAAAGGTAGGCTGCCAAGTGCGTGATTCAGTAAAAAGTGTATGGTCTCAAAATTAAGGCCCCAACTACTTACATCGTATAAAATATTCCAGTATCTAAGATAATTTTTGATACTAAGGGACGAGGAAAATAATAACCTACCAGCCTGATGGATTCGCTACCCGTCCGCTTTGCGGTTCAAATTTAGCGAATTTTCATCTTTTAGCTGCGTTAAAAATTTATAACGTAACTGGGCTATGTTAGAAGTTTTTGCCTTGCTAAAAGAAAAATAACTTCATCATTTCTGGTAGGTTATTGATTGCCTCGTCCCTAAAGTAGTAAATTGTCTATGAACAAATGGAGATGCTGTAACCGTAAAATCTAATGGATTCGTAATTTTTTAACGCTACTTGAAATAATCATTATTACCGAAATTTAAAGGGAATCAAGTCTAATTATAAAGAATCTGCAGTAGCACTCTGTTTATAAGATAAGGTAGAACCCGTTTTAAAATTATTTTCCTTATTAGCCATTTCTTTATTTCCTAAATACCACTTGACCATATTAGCTAATCCTTCCTCATTGGTATATTTTGGCTTAAATCCAGCAGCTTTTAGTTTAGCTGCTCCATGATGGGTGCTGGAGCAGAATTTATTTACCCGGTTGGTAGAAATTGGTAAGTCTTTACCTGTTATTTTTATAGCTAAATCAAAGGGAAGGCCCATTAAATAGACTAGCCAATAGGGTAAAGTGGGCGCATTTTTTTTTCCTAAAGCTCCTATGATAGTTTCTGCAATGACTCTACTTGAAAGCTGTGGTTCATCTGCAAAATTATAAGTGTGTACCCCTGATTGTAAGCCATTCATTAAAAATTTAGTTGCTTCTACTAAATTTTTCACGTAACCAATAGACTTAATCACTTCTGCTTTACCAATATGCACATACCTACCTTTTTGTATTTGGTCAATTAGTCGATACATATTGGCAGTATTTTGCTCGCCATAAATAACCACAGGCCGCATGATTAAAACGCTTCGTTGTTTATCTGCTGCTGCCCATTCTTTAACGACTTTCTCTGCGGCTAATTTTGATGCGCCATAAGGATTACTAGGTCTTGGTATCATTTTTTCATGAGTGGGAGTTGGTTTATCACCATATACTGCAACAGAAGAGTATAAAATTATTTTTTTGATATTATATTTTGTAGCCGCTTCACATAGTACTTTCGTTCCTCTTTCATTCGTATCAAAATATTCTTCTCTGGTTCGACCAAAATCATTATGTACGCCTGCTAAATTCAAAATAGTTTCACATTGACTTTCTTCTATGGCTCGTTCTACATTTTCTTTAATCCGAATATCTCCATTAATATAAGTTGATTGTAGTGGAAGATTAGGAGGAACTAAGTCAATATTTGTAATTTGTGCTTGGGGGAAATATTGGTGAAAATGGTAACCAATAAAACCTGACCCTCCTGTAATTAATAGTTTTGACATGTTTTTATCGTAGTTTAGTTTAGAAATTTTAATATAATAAATTTCCCTTACCGATCTGCCAATGGCAGCGAGATAGCATTGCTTATTTATTCTTGAAAAGTTGAGGTAATTTTTTTAAAGGTCTTTTATATAGTAAATGCTTAGGGTATTGATAACCATTCATTGTCCAAACTCGAGTTAGTTCTATAGTAGAAATTAGGTAACTCTTAAAACCCCGTGTACTAATCCCGCCAAGTCGCATTTTTACAATGGTTTTATCAAGATAAAACGACTTAAATTGATAAATTTTTAACATTCTAAACATAAACTCATTATCTCCAGAAATTTTAAAATCAGCCCAATAACCACCAATTTTTTCATAAACTTTCTTCCTGACAAATAGGGTAGGATGTGGAGGTGCTTCGCCATCTTCAAAAAAAGAAGAATGATAGGGCTTCGCTTTCCAATATCGAATTATTTTATCTTTTTGATTCTCTTTGAAATATTCTAAATTTCCATAAATACTAGAAATAGTAGAATGTTTTTGGAAAGGACTAACTATTTCTTGAATAATGTCTTCAGTTGCATAAATATCATCAGAATGTAGCATTCCAATAATGTCTCCTGTCGCAATTGCTATTCCTTTATTCATAGCATCGTAAACCCCCTTATCAGGTTCAGAAATCACTTTTGATATATGCGGAAAGGTTGCAACAATAGAAAGGGTATCGTCAGTAGAATTTCCATCTATGATGATATGTTCTATGTTGTTATAACGTTGATTGGCAACACTTTCTAGGGTGTCTCTAATTGTAGCGGCGCTATTAAACGTAATAGTTATGATAGATACTTTCAACTAAATCAAATTATTTTAAAATTATAAGAATTTTGCCCCACTACGAATGACTTAATACGACTTGTTCCAAACCGTATTTAATTTGACCAGTATCAAATTTAATAATTCGGTCAGCGGTATTAAAGTAGTGGTCATCATGTGTGATAGCGATGACAAGTTTACCTTTCATTTTTAATTCTGGCAATAAAGTATAGTAAAAGAAATCCCGAAATTCAGGGTCTTGACCTGCTGCCCACTCATCAAAAACATAGACAGGACGGTCTTCTAAATATGCGGTTAGTAAAGCTAGTCGTTTTCGTTGCCCAAAAGATAGTTTGAGGGTAGAAAATTTATTATCTATCAATTGTACCTTGTGGGCAAGTTGTAAGCGTTGTAACCAAACTTGTGCTAGTTGATTTGTTGATTCATCGGTAAAGCCCATTAAATGAGGGAATAAATGTGGTTCGGCAAAAATAACTGCAAAATTTTGTCGATATGCTTCTATATTTTCTGTTGTCACTAACTGATTATTCCATTTTATTTGTCCCGTTTGCGAGGCATATAATCCAATAAGTAGTTTGAGAAAAGTTGTTTTTCCACTACCATTACCACCCGTGATAAATACTATTTCTCCTGATTGAAATTGACAGTCAATAGGCCCAAGATGAAAACCATTTTCTTTTTCCGCATGATGATAAGTATATTGAAGCGCCTTTATATCAATTTGGATAGCGTTGGTCGTTGTCGATTGAGTAGAATTCGCATCTGATTTATGGATATTAGATGCAGGCATGACGAGTGTAAATCCTAATGATTCAATCTGGTCGATGGCGGTATGGGCAGCCGACCAGAGCGGTAATGCCGATACCAGAGTCATCGTAGCGGTTTTTAAATAGAGAATCATAATAGCGTATGCTCCCAATATTTCTAAAGAGATATCAAACCATCGACTTGTTGCAAATAATCCGAGAATTAAAATAAAATAAGTGAATTGATTTACACTTTGTGCGAGCAAATTATACCGATGAAAATTTGTATTCGCCTGTTTACCAGAGGCAACAAGTGGTTGTAAATGTTTATAGTAGAAAACAGAAAGCCGATTTTGGTTTAATTTCAATTCTTTGATTCCACCCGTTATACTTTGATAGGATTCATAAATCTGATTGCGAAAGACAATGACTTGTTGAAATAATTGGCCTGTCTTTTTTTGTAATAACCAATAAGCAATAAAAACAGGAATAGCAAAAATGACCAACCCAATTAGGGTAAGTGGCGATAACCAAGTTAAATAGATTACACAGCCCATTATCGTTGCAAGTCCAATACAAATTACGGGTAACTGCGCAACTACATTGCCAATTAACTGTATGTCATCTGTTAATAGGGCAAATAGACGAGGCGTTCCTAAAGCTTCTATTTGTGAAAAAGGAGCTTTTAGCACTTGACTAGCAAAACTCATCCGTAATTCATAGACCACCCTATTAATCAATAAGTTTAGTATTTGTTTGGTAAAAAAATCGAAACAGACGGCAATAAGGATGATTAGCCCCAAACTGTAAAGAAAATTATTATCTAATGCAGTTTTCATAGCGATCTGATGGCTAATCAGACCTGCCAATGCGGCATTACTAAGCCCACTAATAACGCTAATAATAATTGCGGAATAGAAAAGCGAACTTACTGTTTTATGGAAATATCTTAATAAATTCATTAATGTTTAGCTAGTTTTTTTATACAGCCGATTGTAAATCTTATGCCATAAGGGACGAGGTTATTATTTTTCTCGTCTCTAAACTGCAAATCGAATAAAGTTTATTTATTTGGCAGCTTTATTTTTGTGGCAGCAGCCAGTATAAAAAATTGACTCTTAAAAATTTAATTCGAGCAGCTTGTTGGATAAAGAATTTACCCTGTAGTACTAGTGCCATATAGGAAGAGAGCTTAGGGTAAGTTCTACAAATTCTATGATACTCTTGATCGTTTTTATCTACTTTAAATTTGAGGAAGAATTTAATCCAATATAGAAAAAAGCGAGGGTCAAATTTTTTATCGTAAATTTTGTTAAAAACATGGGCGTGTTCAATCAATTCAACACTTTTGTTATTATGAACGGATTGCGTTACTTGAAAGTCTAAGCCAGCGGTTACACATACTAAGGGGGCTGGATGATACGCAAAATCATTCTGTGCCATGATTGCACGCAAATTAAAATCTAGATCAACGATATATTTTAACTTGGAATCATAGAATTGATTAAGCTGTCGTCGAAAAATGGTGGAACTGGGCATACCTACCCGATTGCGAAAAAATAGCCATTCTGGGGCACGAGCCATTTTTTTTTGCTCTTTTGCGGTAAGATAATTGGTGATTTTTTGATTGTCTCTCATATCCCAAAAAGTCTCCGCCGCAAAACCAAAATTTACTTCTGGTTTGTCCTCCATTATCTGAACAAATTTACCTAAACTGGTTTCATCAATAAACCAATCATCGTGCATCATTACTTTGATGTACTCCCCTCTGGCTCGACGTATTGCCGCATTCCAGTTTTCAGGATTGCCCAAGGCTGGCTGATTATGAAAATATTGTAACTTTCCATTTAATGGATAGTTTTTTACCAACTCTTGTACGATATTACTAGGGGAATCATCGTGTATGATGACTTCATAGTCAGTAAAAAGTTGACTTTGAACGGAATCAAGTAATTTTCTTAGATAAGTAACTTGTTGATAAGTTGGGATTATAATTGAAACTTTGGGAGAAGGGATTAATTGATTCATCTTTTTTAATAATAAATGAAAACTCAGCAATGAAGGGAACTGTCAACCACTAGTGGTTTAAGAACGAAGTTATTACCAGTTTAATAATGTTGTTAGTTGTCGGTTATCAGTTAGGTTCGTACCTATAAAACCGACAACGGATAACCGACAACTGTTTGGTATAAACTAGTACTTATTTAATGCGTGAACCACTAGTCTTTGATAAACTTGTCGAAATAATTAGTCATAACTTCAGCTCCTTTGTCGTTAAAATGGTTTTTGTCCCTAAGATAAATAGGGTTACGTATATCCGTTAAAAAAGCTTTAGTATAGTTTACCCTAAGCTCATTTGGAAGTGCTCGAAAAACAGCAGAAACCATACACCTTTCTTCTTCCCTTTCAAAGGTAAGCGGGAGAAAAAAACTAATTTTAGTATGATGAGTATCAGCAATTTTGAGTAGGTAAGCAACTAATTCTTCATATTGTGAAATATCGTACTTACAATTATTTGCTATGTCTTCCCACTTTAAAAAGGAGTCATCTTCTTTATAGTCATTGTTTTTAGATGATTGATAACCAACATTACTTGATTCGGATAAGATTAGCTTTTTAAAAATAAGCCTTAAATTAAATTTCCAAAATAAATAAGTCTCTATCGTCTCAACTAAACCAGTAGCTGGCACTACTTTGAGATAATCAAAAATGCTGATGCCAAGTACAATATGATCTTCTCTATAATCAGTGTGAATACCAGATAGTTCAATAAATAATTCACTGGCTTGATACTTGGTGATAAGTTTTTCTGCTAAAATAATATTGTTCAAAAAAGTAGACCCATTAACGCCAATATTATATATGTCTTTATTTTTTTTATTTAATATTTCTGGATTTATATAACTTTTAACTCTGCTTGAACCAATAAAATACGTACTATTTTCTTTGATAGGAACTAAGGATTTCCTTTGGACTAAATCAGTAACTACTATAAGTAGTATAAATGGCGAACAGAAAATAAAAAATTTAATAAAAAATCTCACGAAAATTTATTTAGAATAAGTTATAATAATTTGTCATTCTAGGATTGAGGGCGAAAACAAAAATTAACAAACCAATGAAATAATAGAAAAAATACCTATGAGGAGGAGATAGTTTGGCTAGATATACATCCATTCGTACTACCCCTGCTTTTCTTTCATAAAAATCCATGACGAGGAAAACAAAAAGTGTAAAAATTAGATTTAGACTTATTGTTCCTTTAGATGCTACCGACTGGTCAGCAATACCAAAAAAGGTGTTGAATAGTGTTGGTAAATCTTCTGCAATGAAAATCGTCGCTAGAAAAGAAGAAATCAGCGAATGATACAATATACCCAAATAAGGGTAATTGAATGTTATTCCTTTAGTTTTCCCATATTTTTTAATATTTCTTTCTGCGATTAACCAAGTAGCATTTAAAAGTCCCCAAACAAGGAATACGGTAGTGAAATCATGCCAAAGCGCAATACATGTAAAAGTGATAAAAAGTAATAGGTTCGTGTATTTTCTTTTTTTATCATATCGTATACGTTCGTAAAAGAAATAGTCTCTAAACCATTCATTAAGCGATCTATGCCAGCCCCCCCAAAATTCCT
>JBGCFJ010000015.1:0-2211 GCA_045106885.1 Saprospiraceae bacterium | reverse complement strand
GCTTACAAAGATGCTATTAGAATTAAGGCGTCTATTCGAATGCAAATGAGACGGATTAATAAAGAAGTCTATCAATACCAACGACTAAAAAAGGAGATAGAAATTTATGATAATTTCTTCTCGCAAGATTCATAATTTGTTTTCTCTGGTGTTGTGGTTATGGGAAGGTTATACGAGTGGCCTTCCCTACTACTCTATTCGATTTACCAAACTAAAATTCAGCATGAATAATCTAAAATTCAAGAGGTTCTTCCTCCTCTCCGGGCTGGTCTGTCTATTTAATGTAGCCAATGCTCCAACGATGGAAGCACAGATTTTAGCATCGCCAGTTTTTGATGTCGGTAATAATTTAATTGGTGGCATTCAAAAAGTGGTCATGACTGCCTCGAAGGCGATTCGAGAAGAAATTTTGCCTTGGAAAGAACATATTTCCAAAGTACAGGATTTTTTCAAAAAAGCATCTGAAACAGTTAATGTTGTTATTCGGAATTTAAAAATGACCCATGACCTAATTGAAACAGAGGAAAAGATTAATCGGCTTTTTAATCGGTCGATTGACCAAATCAATACATCAGAAAATGTACTACAGAAATGGAAATACCAATGGATTTTAGGGCAACTCTATTGGGAAAGTAGAAACATCTTTGGCGCTTTTGACCTAGCGCATACAGAAGGGCAAGGCATTATGGATGATGAAGGTAGAATTCGGATTATTCAACAAACACTCAAAGAAGCTAGAAATGTTTACGCCGCCATGAGAGCCACTATTCGTAGAGCCAATCGAGCCACTTATAAATTCCAACGACAAAAAAGGGAATTGGAAGTTTTTAATAGACTATTCGGAAAAGAAGATTGATATGCGCCATTTAAAATTATATAGCTGTTTGGTTTGTCTATTTATTACGCCTATTTCCTTCGCCCAAATTCCTGTTGGAGCGGTGATAGATGCTGGATTAATAGGAGATAATACCATTGTTTCTCTAGCGGAAGGCGTTACCAATTTCCTACTCAAAAAGGAACGCCCATTGCAAGAAAATATCAAAAATGTGCAAGCGTTTTTTCAAAAAGCAGAAACAGTAGTTAATAAAGCGGTGAAAAATATGAGAATGGTGCGAGAAATTGTAGAAACCGAAAAAGACATCATTGAACTCTACACTCGCTCCATTAATAAACTCAACGAACCAATAGACGAAGATGGTGATGGAATAGATGATTTGGAATTTTTAGATAAATGGAAGCAAGTTCAAATCCTGTTAGCATTTACCAAAGAAGCCGCTTCCGTTTTTGAACTCTTTACGAATCTTATAGAAGACAATGCTTTTACCATGAATGACAAAGGGCGAATTATCTTTTTGGAAAAAACTTATAAAGATATGCTTCTGATTAAAAGAGCCATGAGAGCGCAACTTCGCAGAATCAATAAACAGATTTATACTTATCGAAGGCAGCGGCGGCAATTAAAAACCTATTCGGCATTTTTCGAAATAAACTGAGATATGATGACTAACATAAACACTAAGATTATAAGCTTACTGGTATTCCTGCAGTTTGCAGCGCTTACGCCTATCTACCCACAAATACCCGTGGCAGATTACTTTGGTCGATGGCTCAGTAAAACTTCTTCGGTCGGTCAACAAGCTTCTCAATTTATCAAAGAAACCGCTGCCCCATTAGTAGACACGTTTAAAAAGGCGCAGCAATTTTTTCAAAAGGCGCAAACTTTTGTCAGCCATGTAGTCACTAATCTGCGCTACATCGAGCGCATTATAGATACGCATAAAGATATTAAAACACTTTTTGATAATGCCATTACAGGACTCAATGCGCCTAAAGATTTGGATGAAGATGGGATGCCTGATTTAGATTTTTTAGATAAGTGGAAACATGCTCAAATATTATTAGCTATTTCCGCTGAAGCTACTTCTGTTTTTGAAATTTTCTCGAATATCATAGAACAGGATGCTTTTACCATGGATGATAAAGGAAGAGTGCAAATTATCAAAGAGACTTATCAGGAAATGATAAAATTGAAAGGGGCTATGCGAACTCAATTGAGGCGGATTAATCGGGAAGTTTACCAGTATAGTCGATTAAAAAAAGAAATAGAAGTTTTTGACGCTTTTTTTAAAACCAAGTGACTGACTGGCTAATAGTTACCCCCCAATAATTTATTAGCGGTCGGTCACTCAATACTCTGCTCATGTGCAAATT
>JBGCFJ010000149.1:0-23246 GCA_045106885.1 Saprospiraceae bacterium | reverse complement strand
GGCGCCAATATCCCAGAAGATGCCATTTATCCAAATTGCACAGCAGATGTCAACGGCGACCCATTGGAGGCAAGTACGGATTATCAAATTCATTTTGATGCCGACGAATTACCGCCCGTCAATGCCTTTTGGTCTTTAACTGCCTATAATGCCGACGAATTTTTAGTCGAAAATGAATTGAATCGCTTTGCTATAGGCGATAGAGATGATTTAATTTATAATAAAGATGGTTCTTTGGATGTCTACATTCAGTCCAATCCTCCAAAAGCTGAATTAATGAAAAATTGGTTGCCTATCCCCAAAGCAGGCGCGTTTTCCTTGACTTTACGCCTGTATTGGCCAAAAGCTAAGGCATTAGCTGGGGATTGGAAGATGCCTTTTGTGATTCCTGTGGAGGTTAAGCAATAACCGTTTCCAAAAAAGAATGCATAAATTTTCATTAAACTTGGAGCTACCTATTGCTTTAATAAACGAAAATCCTTTATATTTGCACTCGCATTTGAAAAATCCTATTTTTTAATGCAATTGGCGCGGTAGCTCAGCTGGTTAGAGCGCAGGATTCATAATCCTGAGGTCGGCGGTTCAAGCCCGCCTCGCGCTACGGAAGCCTTCACAATTTGTGAGGGCTTTTTTTGTATGAGGACCTAATGTAGAAATGAAAACTATGTATTATTCAGCTTAAAGGGTAGTCGTTTGTAAAAGGAGGCATCTTGTAATTTACTCACCCGTATTCAACAAGAGATAAGTGTAGTTATCTATTTTTATGATATTCCATGAACGAACGACGTTAAAAATGGGTTATTTAATATTATATTCTTTACTTTGGTAAAAATTAAATTTTTGATATGAAATCAAATATAGATGAAATACCATTAGACCGAATTTATTTAGACCCTAATAATTACAGATTTAGAGATCATAAAGATTATAGGTTTGTTGAAGACAAGGATATAGCGAATCCGCAAGTTCAAAAACGGACAAATAATTTTATTACAGGTAAAAATAATTCAGGGATAGCGGATTTAATTGCTAGTTTCAAGAAGAGTGGGTTTTTACCTGTAGACCAAATTCAAGTCGCAGAAATCCGAAAAGATGTTTATAAAGTTGTAGAAGGAAATAGAAGAATTGCTACCTTAAAATATTTACAAGAAGAATATGAGAAAGGAAATGATTTAGGAAATTTAGGTTTCAATACTTTCAAGAAAATTCCTGTTGTTTTCTATAGTAAAAAAAATAATGACGATTTACATTATAAAGTATTAATGGGCTTAAAGCATATTAATGGTAATAAAAGATGGCCCATTGTAAATCAGGCACAGTTGATGAAGGATATGAGTGAAGGAGGTATGAATGAACAAGATATTATTGATTCATTGGGTATCTCTAGGGTGATTTTGAGAAGGTCACTCAAAGCACTTGCCCTTGTACAAGCTTATAAAGCAAGTGATTATGGAGACCAATTTCAAGCAGATATGTATAATATTTTTGATACCATAGTTTCTTCAGTAAATATTAAATATTGGTTAGAATGGGATGATGAAGATAAAAAGGCAAAAAATAAAAAAAATCAGGAACGCCTTTTCGCTTGGATTTCTACGGTGGAAGATGTTATAATTGATGAGAGCGAAGAACAGTATGAAAATATTGTTCACAAAAGAGAACCTATTATTACGACAGGAAGAGATGTAAGAGAGTTGACTAAGTTAATCAATGATGAATCTGCAATTCGATTTATGGAAGAATCTGGTTCTATCGCAGATGCTTATTTATCAAGTGATTTAATTGGAAGGGATAAGTTTGATACTGTTTTAAACGCATTAGAGTCAAATCTTAATACGGCACTAAGTTTATCTTCCTATGCAGGGAATCAGCATACTGATAAATTTGAAAATATTTATAAAAAACTAAAAGGATTAATCGCCAGCCAAAGTTTAACGGGTATTATTTTACCTAAAGCAGCAAAACCAACCGTCTTATTTAACTTTCCGAGTACTAATCATTTTCAAAAATTAGATATTAAATCTTATAAAGGATTATCTGATTTAAAGATAGATAAATTGAATAAGATTAATTTATTCGCAGGTGAAAATAATGCTGGAAAAACTTCACTTTTAGAGGCTATTCGGCTTTTAGTTGCACAAAATGATGCTAATAATTTTTTAGCGTTACAAGAGTTCCGAGGAAAATTTATAGAAAGGAAAATGCCATCATCTTGGATAGTAGAAAATGTAACTAATATAATAGATATAGAGGGTGATTTTGGTATGAAGAATCAGTTAGCAACTTTAGTAATTAAACCTTATAAAGAAGAAGATGAGACGATTGATAGTAGTAGCTATCTAGGCTCTTTTACATTTAGCGGTTCTTTTATGGGGCAGACGAATGATAGTATAATAAGGTTATTTGAGAATAATGGAAATGGTTATGAACTTTCTACTAAAGGTTTAAATCACTTGTGTTCCTTTGCTTATTATTCTCCGTTTGGTAATTTTAGAAACGCTGATTTGTATAATGCCCATGCAAAAAGTGAGGAGATTAAGTATATGTCAAAAGTAATTGAATTTCTAAAAAATTCAATTGATAATGACATTTTAGATATTAGTCTTGTTGAGAAAAACGGACTTAAAAGATTTTTAGTCAACCATAATAATTTCGAACGTAAAGTGGATTTATTACAATTTGGAGATGGATTACAAAATATTTTCAAGACTACTCTTCTATTTGCTATTGCAGAAAATGGTATTGTTTTAATTGATGAAATGGGCACAGCTATTCATCATTCATTATTAATAGAATATTCAAAATTTATTCAACAATTATCAGAAGAATTTAATACACAAGTTTTTATTACTTCTCATAGCGATGAATGTATTGATGCTTTCGTAGAGAATAATTATTCAAATGATAGTGTATCTATGTATCATTTAGCGTATGAAGATGGCGTGTCAAAATGTAAGCATATAACTGGAGAACGATACAAAGAATTAAATGAATTAATGGGTATAGATTTAAGAGATTAGTTATGGCAAAACGAATTAAAACAAAACCAATCAAAGCTATCATTATACTTTGTGAAGGAAAAACAGATGTTGCTTTTTTACGAAGGCTATTAACTGTTGATAGCTATCGAGATTATAAAGAGGTCGTTGGAAATATGCCAAATCCACTTGGGTTAGGAGGAAATAACAACAATAAGTCTAAAGGCTCTTATTTTATCAATAAACTTAGAACTTACCAATATGATAGTGCGAATTTAAGAGATTTACCAATTCTACCGTTGATACTTAGAAGAACACAGGGTGTGTCTGACACTTATGCTTTTCTTTATGATATGAATGGGATGGACAGGGTAGATAATTACAAAGAAATCATCAGAGACTTTCAAAATTTATCTAGAAAATCTTTGCAACCAGACGATTTCGCAATATCTCATCTTAAAATGGATGTAGCTTTAGCATTTGTTTACGATATTGATGATAAATCAAGTAGCAAAAGAGTGGAATATATCAAAGAAACTTTTAGTGATACCATTGAAGAAATTCAATATTTGAGAGAAGATAAATCTATCATTGATTCAAAGCATTTTAAAGGTGTGGGCTACTATTTTTTATGTGATGAACAAAGTGATAAAGGAAATTTAGAAGATTTAATCTTACCCTTAATGAAAAAAGGCAAAGAAGACCTTTTTGAAAATGCAGAAAAGTTTCTTAATTCCGAAGGAGAATTCGTCCGTTACAGAAATACCACGCCACTGTCAAAAGATGATTCTAAAACAGCAAGTGATTTGAATAAATCATTAATAGGTAGTGTTGGACAAATCGAAATATCGGGATTAAATAATGCCGATATTATTAAGCATACCAAGCTATTAGATAAAGACAAATTCAAATCTTCTAAACAATGTTTGGTTATTTTAAAATTTATAAAGCTTTTAAGAGATAAGTTGTAAAAACGTCGTTTATCGCTCTGCTATTATAACAGGTGCTAAAAATAAAACTGCTGGTTAGGTCATTTTGACTGTTATCTCTATTTGTAATACCTCTAGTATGAGGAACTTAAAGAAAACTAGATAACCAGATTGAAAAGTGATAATCACGTGTCGGACACCTTTGGAGGTGTCCGACACGTTCGACTAACCATTTATCAGTTTTTTAGCTGACGCGCTAGTAAATGTAACTGATTCCGATAAATCGAGGACAAGTTATGTCGTCCCACTGGGACGGAATTTAGGGAACTAAGCGTTTATTTATGGACGACCTGTAGTTAATAAATATTGGAGACAAATGCTAATTAGAGTCTGTCTGTAAAGTCGATTTTGTTCCGCTTGTAACCACCAAATTTATGTCTTGCGACGTAATCTTGTGACAGGTAAACCGACAATAAGTTGTGACAGTTATTATTTAATTTACTGTATTTCAATGATTTAGAATTAATAGCAAAAACAAAATTTTTAGATTTTTTTGCTTGAATGAAATTATTTTAAAATAAAAACTGACTAAGCAAAATTGAAATCTATTCAGAAAATAGAATTAATCTCTGCAAACCTTAAATTTTAGTCAATTTTTAAGGTGTCACAACTTTCTGTCGATATAGGTATCACAAGATTACGTCGAAAGACATAAATTTGGCGATTACGTTAGACACGCAAAGCACAAGTTTACGGACAGACTCTAATTATGCTCAATGAGTAAATACGACCGTTAATTTTTACCGATTTCGATTATTTCAGGCTTTTTTCAAAGATATTAATACTCAACTTTATCTTCTTTCTCTGCCCAAGCATCAAAAACAGCGATTCCTTCTGCTCTTAATAATTGTTCGGTTGGAATTTGGCGTTTTTCAATAGGAAGGGGAATTTCTTGGTAAATAAAATCATCATCAAACCCTATTTTGGCAGCATCTGCTCGACCAGCCGCAAAAATAACTTTTTCGGGTCTAGCCCAATAAATAGCCCCCAAACACATAGGGCAGGGTTCGCAGGAAGTATAAAGCGTGCATCCTGCTAACTGAAAAGCATTTAAGTTTTTGCAAGCAGCTCTAATAGCGACCACTTCCGCATGTGCGGTAGGGTCATTGGTGGAGGTGACTTTATTATTTCCTCGTCCGACGATTTTTCCCTTTTTATCGACAATAATTGCCCCGAATGGTCCACCTTCATTGTTTTCCATTCCTTTTGCTGCCAATTGAATTGCTTGTGTTAAAAAGAAACGATGTTTATCTTTCATGTATAGTGTTATTTATATTTTCTGTCCTCTAACTTAAACTTGTCTGATTACTTATTGATTCACGAACTGTTATAAATTTTAATAACAAATCATCATATATTACGCTAAATTCCTTACCTTTCCCCAAAAATTATAGGATATGAAACGATTAACCACTTTTTCTTTAATGACCATTTTACTAATGGGTCTAATTGCTTGTTCAGCTGACAAAACAACAAATCAGCAAGCAGCTAAAACAACACCTACCGAAGCTCCTGAAAAATTAAAAGCCTTAATCATAGACGGCGAAAATAATCACGGTGTTTTTCCTTTAACGACGATGTTAATGCGAGACTATTTATTGGAAACAGGATTATTTACGGTAGACCATGCTCGAACGGCTTATACTTGGCAAGGGCCACATTATGACCAAGACGCTTTAGGCGTGAAGGCAGCAGATGCGGCGGTTTTATTAGAAAAATATCCTTTACCAAATGGACCTAAAACGACGGTTGTTGATAAACCTAGACCTGATTCCACTTTTAGCCCAAATTTTGCAGCTTATGATGTAGTAATTAGTAATATGGGCTGGCAAGCCTCGACTTGGTCAGATGCAACGAAAGCGAATTTTGAAAAATATATGAAAAATGGCGGTGGTTTAGTCATCATACACGCAGCGAATAATTCTTATGGCGATTGGGATGAATTTAATAAAATGATTGGACTTGGTGGCTGGGGAGGTAGAAATACGGAAACAGGGCCTTATGTGTATTATAATGATGCGGGCGAACGAGTAGACGACCCATCAGAAGGCCCTTGTGGTTCGCATGGTCCGCAGCAAGAATATGTGATGACGACTCGAAGTCCAGCACATCCAATTATGAAAGATTTACCTACTAAATGGCTACACGTTTACGATGAATTATACGACAGATTACGAGGGCCAGCAGAAAATATGACGGTCTTGGCAACCGCTTATTCAGATGTTAAAAAAAATGGGCCACCTTGGGACGATAAAGTGAATGGGACAGGCAGACATGAACCATTGTTAATGGCAATTGACTATGGTAAAGGTCGAGTCTTTCATTCGGGCATGGGACACATGGGCACCGCTATGGAATGTGTGGGTTTTATGGCGACTTTCCAAAGAGGCGCAGAGTGGGCAGCGACTGGAAATGTGACGCAAGCAGTTCCTACGGATTTTCCGACAGAGGCTGCCACTTCGACTAGAAAATGGGCGAATCGGAAACCACTTTAAGGAATGATGAACGATAAATGATAAACGATGAATTCGTTGAAAAGTAGGAATAATAATTCTTGATAAAATGCTTTTGGACACAGAGCAGACGAAGGAGACACAGAGGTCACAGAGCGTAGTTACTTTGTGTACTCTGTGTCTTATAAAATATCCAATAAAATAATATTCATGGCAACGACAATAATTAGAAACGGCTTATTTTTCGACGGAACAGGCACTAAAGGTAGAAAAGCAGATGTAGTCATTCAAAATGGCAAAGTAGCGGCGATTCACGATAAAGCACCAAGCATTGAGGGGGCAAAAGAAATAGATGCTACCGATAAATGGGTCACGCCTGGATTTGTGGATATTCATACCCATTACGATGCAGAGATTGAGGTCATGCCTGGTTTGGAAGAATCGGTACGACATGGGACGACGACGGTGGTGATGGGCAATTGTTCTATTTCTGCGGCATTGGGAAAGGATGAAGATATTGTGGATTTGTTTTGTCGGGTCGAAAATATGCCTGCGCAAGTATTGACGGAGTGGATAAAAGACAAGATTACTTGGAATAATCTGACAGAATATTATGAGCATTTAGATACGCTACCAATGGGACCGAATGTGGCAAGTTTTGTTGGACATTCTAATTTGCGGATAGCGGCAATGGGCGTAGAACGGAGTTTTAAAAGCCCAAATGCGACCAAGGCGGAGCAGGCAAAAATGAATCATTATTTGGAGGAGGCGATGGAAGCAGGATATATGGGGATGTCGATTGATATGTTACCTTTTCACCGTTGGGCAGGTGTTTTTACGGACGAATATAAAGGAACTTCGGTACCTTCTCAACAAGCATCGGTCAAAGAATATCGAACGTTAGCCAATATTTTGCGGAAGCATAATCGAGTTTTACAGGCCACACCCAATGCTTTGGATAAAATGTCGGGTGTTCATTTATTAAGAATGAGTTCGGGGATTTTTAGAAAGCCATTGAAGACGACGGTGGTGGCAGCAATGGATTTGAAATCAGATGAAAGTATCTATAAATTGGTTACTAAAGGGGCGATGATAGGCAAAAAACTGTTCAATGCAGATATGCGTTTTCAAGCCTTGGCAATGCCTTTCTTAAATTATGGCGAAGGACCAATTACGCCTTTATTTGAAGAGTTTCCGTCGATGGTCGAAGTGATAGGCGCGACGCCAGCAGAACGTAAAAAAGCGTTTCAAGACCCGAAGTTTAGAGCAAGATTTAGAAAAGATTGGAATCATAAAGGAACGTCTGTATTTCCTCGTTTGTTGAGGGAGATGACCGTCACCAAAGCACCTGATACAGCATTAATGGGCAAAACCTTCCATGAATTAGCTGCCGAAAAAGGCTTGGAAGGATTAGATTATTTTATGGATTTAATTATCCAACATGATACCGATTTAATTTGGAAATGTACGGCTGCCAATCATCGAGATAAAATACGGGTACAATTATTGGCGCATCCTGCGACGATACCCGGTTTTAATGATTCGGGCGCGCATAATGTCAATATGGCTTTTCATGATGGTTCGCTACAAGCATTACGTCAGGCCTTAGATTATTCTGAAATATTACCAATAGAAACAGCCATTCATCGACTAACCAAAATGCCTTGTGATTGGCTAGGATTAGATGCAGGTTCTTTAGAAGTTGGGCGACGGGCAGATGTTTGTGTGATTGACCCTTCTAAATTAAATTCCAACTTAACAGAAGAACCAATAGAAGATTATCATCCTAGTTTAAAAGGTGCTTATCGGTATGTCAAGCGTTCGGATGGGGTCGTCAATCATGTATTGATTAATGGGGAAGAAGTGTTTAGCTCGGCTAATGGATTTGTTTCGGATTTGGGACAGAAGAAGTATGGGCGGTTGTTGCGGAGTAAACATTAATAGAATGATGAACGATGAACTATGAATTAGAGCTGTTAAGAAAAATGATTGATCATTTATTTTGACGCTGATTTTTATGATTTTGATGAAGGAAAACTGTAAAAAATCAAGAAAATAGTTGATTTTATAAGATTTGATTGTTTATCAGTTATATAATCAATCATAGTATCATCTTAATAATCAGCGAAATCAGCGTCAAAAAAAGTATGGACAAATTTCTCTTAACACCCTTAACTATGAATGATGAATTCGTTAAATTGGATGGTAGATATAATGAAAGGAAATATTACAAGGCGGAAAATTAATGGATTTCGCTTGCCAGAATCAATGATGAAACGACCTCAATCTACTATGCTTACAAATTAATATAACCAACTTAATATTTATTCAGCAAAGGGCTTAGTGCATGGGGCGAAGGTATGTAAAACACCAAATGGTTGAAAAAAAATTAAAGTTTAAAAGGAAAGTATTTTCAAATACAATTAGACTTGCCCTTTGCCCTACGCTCAATGCTGAATAGTAACCATTTTAGGGATGAGGCAATTAATAATGTACCAGAAATGACGAGGTTATTTTTTCTTTTAGCAAGGCAAAATTATTTAGTATAGCCGTTGCTACGTTGAATAATTTTAACGCAGCTAAAAGAAAAAAGAATCCGTCAGGCTGGTAGGTTATTATTTTCCTCATCCCTTATTTAAAAAGAAGTACATGTTTTCAAATAAATCAAAGCGAGTAAAAGCCCAGTTAGCAGCGGCGGAAAGTTATGAAGAGTGGTTGAAATATGCGAGGGAACAAGACAAAGCGACAGGAATGGAAGACTGGAAGCAAGTCGAGTATAGCGATTTATACGACAATGCACAAATAAAATTACGCTTAGAAAAATTACAAGCGGCAAGAGGTGATGATGAAGCTTTATTATTCTTGTTGAATGAGGGCATTCATGGAAATATGGGGGGAATGGGCAATCCTAAATTGCATCATAAAGCCCTTAGTGGCACAAAACAATTAATCGTTGATTATGTCAATGAAGTTGCCAATGCTTTACAGCAAATAGCGAACTCAGATAATGAAACGATTTCTTTTGAAGAAAAATTAGATTTTTTTCATCGAGCAAGTGTTTGTTTTGGTCGGTCAGCGTTAATGCTAAGTGGAGGTGGACAATTAGGCAATTTTCACATGGGCGTATTGAAAGCCTTAGCGGAAGTAGATTTAATACCAGACGTAATTTCAGGTGCAAGTGCAGGGTCATTATATGCGGCTTTAGTAGGGACACATACGAACGAAGAATTGTTAGAATTTCTAGAAGAAGATAGAATTTTAACCGTCTTACAAAAAGAGGCGACGATTTATGAAAAAATAGCTAAAAGCCAAAATGCTGACTCTGTTAAAGTAAAAGATTTAGAAATCATTGTCGAAAATGTTATTCCAAATTTAACTTTCCAAGAAGCCTATCATTTAACAGGAAGGAAAATAAATATTTCTGTTGCTCCTTATGGCGCGCAACAAAAGTCTCGTTTATTGAATGCCATTGCCTCTCCAAATGTACTGATTCGGTCGGCGGTCATGGCATCTTGTGCCATACCAGGTATTTTTCCACCAGTTACTTTATTGGCTAAAAATAAAGATGGAGAAATTCGGTCTTATTTACCCTCTCGAAAATGGATAGATGGTTCTATGTCGAATGATTTGCCCGAGAAAAGATTGACTCGATTATATCAAGTGAATCATTTCATTGTGAGTTTAACCAATCCATTGGCGTTACCTTTTGTGATGGACCCTTCTCAACAAAGTGGTCGTTTAGCGCCTATCAAAAAATTTGGGTTAAACTTTATGAAAGAAACCACCCAATTTAATTATTCACTTGCCAAACGATTTTTCAAATATGCCCCTACTTCGGTTGCTTTAGCCGCCAATAATATTAATTCTATTGTTCAACAAAATTATTTAGGAGACATCAATATTTTAGCAGATTTTAGTGTTTTTCACGCCCGAAAAGTGTTGTCTGCGTTGACTTTTGAAGAATTATCGGAGTTGATTCAAAGAGGGGAGAAAAAAAAAAAAAAAAAAATAGAAGCCATTCGAGTGACCACTAAAATCGGTCGAGTATTAGATGATATTTTAGAAGTATACGAAAATAAAGAAATGACTTTGGCGACTAGTGCTTTGAAGAAAAAAACATCCTAAAGTAAACTGGTAGTAAAGCCTTCAGGCTTTTGAGTCAAAGGCCTTTAGGCCTGTTTTTACTAGTCGATTAAACTATTCAAACGATAGATTCCGACCTGAAGGTCGGTGACGGGAAAGCCTGAAGACTTTGCTACCAGTTGTCGAAAAATTGAATTATACAATTAAAATCAAAATAAAAAATGAAATTAACCAAAACATTTTCCATCGCCCAATCTCTTTTTGTTGGATTATTATTAATCATTTCCACTAGTTTATTAGCCCAATCTCAAACAACGGTCAATCCAGCCGCCGCAGGTTTATCCGCAGAACGATTAGCAAGATTAGATGCCTTTTTAGAAGGAGAAATCGTAGCTGGAAAAATCCCAGGAGCAGTAAGTTTGGTTTATAGAAAAGGAGCGATTGCCCAGCATAAAACGCATGGCTATAGCAATTTGGCGACCAAAGAACAAATGGGTTTAGACGAGATATTTTATATCCAATCTATGACCAAACCAATTGTGAGTGTAGCGATTATGATGTTGTACGAAGAAGGGTATTTTCAATTAAATGACCCAATTTCTAAATACTTTCCTGCTTTTAAAGACATGTCTGTTGCTAACTTTGTAGAAGTAGCAGGTGCTGACGAAAGAAAGATGGAATTAACCCCTGCTGATAAGCAAATTACCATTGCACATTGTTTGAGTCACACCGCAGGTTTATCACATGGTTTAGGGGCTTCAGAAGTTGACCAAATGTACCTAAAGTCTTTATATTTTCAACCACACCAAACGATTGAAGATAGGGTGATGGCAATGGCAAAATTACCCTTAGTGGCACAACCTGACAATGTTTGGTATTATAGTGCAGGGCCAGATGTATTGGCATTATTAATCGAACATTTTTCTGGACAATCTTGTGCCGATTTTCTAAAAGAAAGAATTTTTACCCCTTTAGGTATGGACGATACAGGTTATACTTTAGACCCTGCTAAAAATGATAGAATTGCGACTTTACACCACAAAGATAAAGCAGGAAATTTAGTGCCTTATTCGCAAAGACAACCAAAAGGACAAGGCGAAACAGTTTATGGTGGTACACATGCCTTATTTTCTACCGCAACAGATTACATGAAATTTGCCCAAATGTTATTGAATAATGGAAAAGGGAATGGCCATCAATTATTAGGTAGAAAAACGATTGAATTAATGACGGCGGATAGAGTGGGCGATAAGTGGAGTGCGCCAGGCTTTGGCTTCGGTTTAGGTTTTGGGATTAAAACAGATATGGCAGCTTCTGCGGATATGGCTTCGGAAGGCATGTATTATTGGAGTGGGGCGTTTAATACCTATTTTTTCATCGACCCAAAAGAAGAAATGATAGCTTTTTTGATGATGCAAATGGACCCATATACGGATTATTATAATCAGAAAATGCGGCAGTTGGTTTATCAGGCTATTGTGGATTAGGCAAACTACAAGACGGCTATTTCCTATAGCCGATTTGTTTATATTGATAAGATTTTTCTATTCCCTAAATCTCCCATTAATTAAAACAATCATAAAATGAAAACGACGAATATTTACGTCAAATTAAGCAAATTTTTAAGCTTAGTATTACGCCACAAACCAGAAAGAATAGGCATCCAGTTAGATGAAAATGGTTGGACAGATGTTCAATTATTATTACAAAAAATGCAAGCATCGGGGAAGCAGATAGACTTACCTACTTTAGAAGCAGTCGTCGCTAATAATGACAAAAAACGATTTGCCTTTAGTGCGGATGGGGCTAAAATTAGGGCGAATCAAGGCCATTCTTTAAAAGTTCAACTGGGATATACCCCACAAGTGCCCCCTACTATTTTATATCATGGAACAGTCGAAAAATTTTTGGGAAGTATTTTTCAAACAGGTTTAGATAAGCGTAAACGACATCATGTCCATCTAAGCCCAGAAATAGCGACTGCTACGAATGTTGGTAAAAGACGTGGAAAACCTATTATATTAGCGGTTGATTCAGCAAAAATGCAAGCAGATGGCTTTCTTTTCTTTTTATCGGAAAATGGAGTTTGGTTAACTGAAAAAGTGCCTGTTAAATACATAAATCGGTTATAAATCCTCATTATTTTGTCTAGTTGTTACAAGCGTGCAAACATCTGTTACATAGGTACAAGTCTATTTCCTAGTTCTTATATAAGTTTGCAGCATGCTTCTCAATTAAAGATGGTAACAAAACTAGCACAATGGATAATGAATTTATTTTCGTTAAAGTAGGTACGTTAATTAATAAAATACAACTTGCGGATATTTGCGCAATAGAATCGGAAGGTAATTATTGTACGATAAAAACCTCCAAGCAAGCATATATTCAACGGTCGTCCTTAACTAAAATGAAAGGGAAACTGGAAGGACAAGGATTTATACAAATCAATAAATCGACACTCTTACCAGTTAATGGAATTGATCAGATTGATTTGGCGATTAATGAAATAAATATTGCAGGTCATACCTATAAATTAAGTCGTAGTTTTAGAAAAGAATTTATAGAAACTTTGAATTTATTATAAAGGACCTTTTGTCCAATTCTCTCAATAATTTTCCTGTACACTGAAACACTATTTAGAAGGTTGTCTCATTTTGAGATAATCTTCTTTTTTTTCCTATCACCGATAAAATAATAAAGGATAAATTGCTCCTTTTTCAAATAAATCTTTTCCTCTGGGCAATTGCAAAAAAGCATCTGCATCGACCAGATTTGCCAAATCTCCAGAACCATTACCATCTACAGGGGTTGCCAAAATTTGCCCATGTTCATTATAAGTAACTTTGACTTGTAGGAAATAAGTTAAGTCTGGTTTAAAAGTAGTATCTCTAGTCAAAATTCCATGAGGAACGGTAATTTTTGGCAAACCTAAACTAGTAGTCAACCAAGTGACGAAGTATCGTTGGGTGCATAAAAAAGAAGAAACGGGATTGCCAGGCAAAGCAAAGACTAAAGTACCATTGGGCGCTTGACCAAACCAAAAAGGTTTGCCAGGACGTTGCTTGATTTTGTGAAATAATTTACGAACACCTAAGGCTGCTAAAGCTTCAGGTAAAAAATCAAACTTCCCTTTAGACACACCACCACTTAAAATGACGACTTCGTATTGATTGATAATTTTTGCCAAGTCTTTTTTTATCACTTCCATATCATCATCTAAATGATGACGGTCAGCAATAATATTATATTTAGCCAAAGTCGCTCGCAGGCGATGAACATTTGATTTTCTAATTTGGTAAGGTAAAGGCATTTCCTCAATTTCTACTAATTCATCTCCAGTAGAAATGATAATTGCTTTGGGCAAACGAGCTACTTTTAAATGTGTTTTGCCAACCGTTGCCGCTACTCCAACTTCTGCTGGAGAAATTACACTTTCATAAGGTACAATTAAATCCCCCTTTTTACGGTCACTTCCTTGCCAATGAATATTTTGCCCTTCTTTTAACGTGTCCACTTGAATCGTTGCTATACCATTTTCAATCACTATATCTTCGTAGCGAATCACGGTGTCTACCTTATTGGGCATTATGGAACCTGTCATGACTTCTAGACAATGCCCTTCTTTTTCTAAGGTTAATTGAGCAGCTCCAGCAGGCGCTATGCCTGCAATTGGAAAAGCTCGTTTTCCATTCGAAAAATGCGCATACTGAATGGCGATTCCATCCATCGTCACTCTATCGTAAGGCGGCAATTGACGGTCAGTATATAAATCTTCTTTTAGGACTCGACCAATAGCATTGGCCAATGGAATTAACTCCGTTCCAAAATCTTTTTGGTGCTTATTTATAATGTCTAAAGCCTCGTTTACTGTAATCATATATATTTTATATTATATTTGTATTATAAAATTTTATTTGGAATTAATGTTGGTTAGCGAATTTTAAAAGCGATATATGTTAATTAATTGTCAATTAACTGACTATTTTACTAACATTTTAAAATATTGATTTTTAGATAATTAAGTAGTTACTAACAATCTTAGTTGAAGTTACCAACACTTCGTTTTTAATATAAAATTCAAATTGCTTAACTTGTTGGCGATGTTGATTTTACTTATAGTTTAGGTAAATCTTCAAGGAGTAGATGAATAAATGATAAAAGGAGTAAATAATGGAGGACGTTCTTAATTTTGTACTTTATTTCTAAGTTCTAGGTTTAGTATTTAATCATTTATTCTCTCATTTACTCATTCTCTCATTTACTCATTTACTCATTTATCATTCATAACTCATCACTTCAAAAAATGTTTGGTACACCAACATTTCGGCAACAATTTCCAATTTTTCAACACCATCCAACTTTGGTCTATTTAGATAGTGCAGCCACTACTCAAAAACCAAATTTAGTAATTGATGGCATTACCAATTTTTACCAAAAAGAAAATGCCAATATTCACAGAGGTATTTATGATTTAGCGGCGAAAGCTACGCAAAAATACGAAAGTGTTCGGCAAAAGGTGGCGAATTTTATTGGCGCTAATCATTCATCAGAAATTGTATACACCTCAGGCACAACGGCAGCTATTAATTTAGTGGCAAATTCTTTTTTAATGCCCCGATTAGCAAAAGGAGATGAAGTGCTAGTTTCTGCTATGGAACATCACGCCAATTTATTACCTTGGCAAATGGCGTGCAAAGCAAAAGGCGCTAATTTACGAATTATTCCGATTGATAAAGCGGGAAATTTGGATATGACAGCTTATCAGGAAATGCTTTCTGCCAAGACCAAAATGGTAGCGGTGGTGCATATTTCCAATACTTTAGCGACGATTAATCCGATAGTTGAAATGATTGAGTTAGCGCATCAACAAAATATTCCAATTTTAGTGGATGGCGCACAAAGTACAGCGCACTATCCGATTGATGTAGCTACATTGGGTTGCGATTTTTTTACTTTTTCAGGGCATAAAATTTTTGGTCCAACAGGTATTGGAGTACTATATGGAAAAACAGCACATTTAACAGATATGTCGCCCTATCAATTTGGCGGTGATATGATTAGAACGGTTACGTATCAAACGGCAACTTTTGCTCCCGCTCCACAAAAATTTGAAGCAGGTACAACCAATATTGCAGGCGTTATAGGATTGGGGTACGCCATTGATTTTATGAATCAATTAGATAAAAAATCCATTGCTACTTACGTCAAAGAATTGGGAGATTATGCCAGAGAAAGATTATTAGCCATTAATGATTTAAGAATTATTGGTAACGCTAAAAATAAAACGGGCATCGTTTCTTTTGTTTTAAAAAATGCACATCCACATGATGTGGCTACTTTTTTAGGAGCAGCGAATATCGCTATAAGGGCAGGACATCATTGTACCCAACCGTTAATGGATTTCTATGAAATTCCAGCAACGTCAAGGGCTTCTTTTTCTATTTATAATAATACAGCAGAGGTTGATTTCTTAGTGGAAGAAGTGAAGGGAATCCAGGCTTTTTTTGCTTAAAAGTACCGTCGAAACTTGGTTTCGCTCGATTTATAAGGATTCATTCGACACAATAGAATAGCATTTAAATAACCTAGAATGGAAAAACTAACTCAATGTTTAAATTGTGAATGGGACTTACCGAAGGAGGAGAATTTTTGCCCAAATTGTGACCAGAAAAATCATGCGACTCGTTTAAAAGTTCGCACCTTTTTTAATGAACTTATTAATAATATTACCATAACTCTACTTTGTCACTTTAAAATAATGTTTGGTTTAGATATGCCAAATTTTAAAAATTTGGCATATCTAGTGGTTCAAGAACTAAATTCTTAATAGTTTAAATTGGCGTCTTTTTCTGTTAGCAAACCCATCCGCAAGCGGTTCACAAACGGTGTTTGCTCATGTTATTTATTTTTAAAATAGAGAAAAATAATAAAAAAATAAATGCCTTGCCTAACAAAAAAATACACTCAATTAAACTATCAATTACTTAATTCTTGAACCACAAGGGTTTTCAAACCAAAGTTAAATTTTATTTTTTAGCTTTTTCAGAACAAAAAAATAATCTAATAAAGTAGAAATAATTACCCTAATAATACACTCTTAAATGAACAATAAACTCAAACAACTTTATAAAACCGTTATTCTCAAACATAATAACGCACCTTTTAACTACGAAAAAAAGGAAACCGCTACTCACCAATTAGAAGCCTATAATCCGCTTTGCGGCGACCGTTTTAATTTATTTTTAGAAGTAAATAATGGAGTGATTGAAAGTATTCATTTTCATGGGTATGGTTGTGCTATTTCCAAAGCTTCTACTTCTGTACTAGCTAAAAATTTAGAGGGTAAAACAATGACCCAAGCACTCGCACTTTGTGGGGAGTTTCAGCAAGTCGTTTCTCCTGATAATACCACAGAAAATGAGCAGGAGGAATTGGAGGCTTTTGCGGCAGCTAAGGATTTTCCTGGGCGTTTGACTTGTGCTACTTTGAGTTGGGAGGCAATACAAACTTTTCTTGTAGGGAAGGATTAAAGTAGGTAATATTCAATTTAAAAATATTGTTAGAATTTCTAAAAATAAAAAACATTTTGCTTATATTGTGCCTATCTAGACAACTACGAGAACAATTGTAAAATGAAAATTAAGGAAGCTTATCCAATGTCTGCATCTAAAGATAGAATAGTTTTTAGATTTAAAAGTATAGGTAAAAAAGGCATTATTGAAAAAGGTATCTGGTTTCAAATTCAAGGAGAAAATCATTATAATCTTGCTTTTGGCGATATTATAAATGATAATTTAGAAGATAATACCATTTCTAATAATGGTGATTATATCAAAGTTATTTCAACTGTTGCGAATGCAATTAACTATTTCTTTAAAGAATATCCCATTGCTACTCTAGAAATAAATCCAATAGATAAGAAAAGAAGAAGGTTTTATAATACAATTTTTAGAAGACGACATGAAGAAATAAAAACAGACTTCGTTTTAATTGGTATTAATAGCAATAGAGAAGAATTATACAATAAAGAGAAGCAATACGAAAAATGGTAGTGCTATAAATGTAAGGCTATAATATTTTATAAACTCAATGTTTCTTATGGGGTTTACTTAGACATAGCCTTACAAATGTAGCACTACCCGAAAAATTTGTAATTAGTTTGAAAAAACAATAAATTAGTTTATAAATTATAAAAATGAAAGATATAATAGAGAATAAATCCTTATCTACTAATTCTGAAGAATTGGTTACTTATTCAGATAAAACAAAACATTTATTCTCCAAATCAGACCAAAAATTTTTTGAAACCCTTCCTCATAAAATGCCAACTAGTGCTAAATATCTTGATTCACAAAAAAGAATGGTAATCAAAAAAACCAAGAAGATATATGTGAAAGATTCATCTTTACCACTTAAAAGAGTTATCATAGAAATGCTTTCAACTTTACCCGATTTCCTAACCGCAGAAAACCTCCTAAAAGTTGTTGGTTATATCACTAAAACTTGGGAGGAATGCCAAGCTAAAAAAGCAGAAGAAACTGCGATTCCCGTTAATCATCCGACCCAACAAGTGTAAATCCTGCCCAATAAATAGCATGAGACAGTAGACAGTCAGCAGTGGCAGTAGGCAGTAAAGCCTTGATTTTCAATGCTGAAATTTTGCCTAAACATAGTTGTTTTAACAGTCTCCAGCATGGCATAATCTGCCAGTCCATTTATTTTTTCCGCCCCCGACTACCATCGACCCAAGATTTCCAAACGCCAAACATCCGCATAGAAAACTCTAAATTATGTTTTTCCACAATTTCTTTAGCAATTTCTGACCTAGTTTGACGCTGCCAATTAACTTTCCAATCAGGCAAATTGGCATAACCTAAAGCAACGGCTGCAACAATAGCAGAGTTCCTTTTCAATTGTTCTAAATCTACTTTATCGTAAGTGTCCGATTCCGCATGATAATTTTGTCCATAATTAAAAGGTTTATGACTAGCCACTAAATTACCAACACCTTCCAACATAAAATCAAAATTATCGGTCCCAACAATTGGAATATCTAAAACTGATTGAGCGCCCAATCCTGCTACTGGTTTCATAATCTCTTTAGTTATTTTAGCCAGTTCTGCTCGACCATTCGTAAAAAAGCCAATAATCGCCCCACTTCCAATGTCAACCGACATTTTCATAATGTGCTGGTCTAATTCCGCTTGGTGTAATTGAGTATAAGCTTGAGAACCAAAATAACCTTGTTCTTCGCCGTTCCAAAGCGCAAATCGAATCGTTCGTCTCGGTTTAACGCCCATTTTTACCATTTGTCGGGCGATGTCAATCATCATGGTGACATTACAGCCATTATCATTGGCACCCGTTCCCAACCCCCAAGAATCCAAATGCGCTCCTATTAAAACAACTTCGTCAGGTTTTTCATAGCCTTTGATTTCCGCAATCACATTATGACTCGTTTGTTCGCCTGTATAAGCTACATCTAAGGTCGCAGAAAAGTCCAATTTTCCACCTGCTCTTAATACTCTTTGACAACGCTGCGCATCTTCTCTACCCATCACTAGATTAATCAATCCGTGGTCATAGCCATCAGAAGCAATGAAGCGATATAATAATTTTTTAGGTCTAGAAGCCATATTAATAATCCCAATTGCTCCCGCTTTAGCCGCTAGTGCATCTGCTTTGGCAGCGTTGGCATACTCTGTAAAAAGCCCATCGACATCCAAGCATAAATCATGTTCTACCAACACAAAATTGCCTTTCACCGCATCACCAGCTTTGGCAAAATCTGCTGCTGTTCCATAACCTACCTCAATAATTGAAGCAGTGATTCCATCTTTAGGTGTTGATTTAGAGAAGTATTTAGCGACTACTTTTGGGGTGAAGTTAGTCGTACCTGTCACTTCGGCGATGGTTGAATTATCGACCCAAAGCGAAGCAATTTTAAAAGATTCTTTTTGTGCGGCTACTCCTGCATCTATAAACTTTCGTAAGCCCCAATCTACGGCTTTTATATTGGCTTCCGTGCCTGTTACTCGACCACCATAGTTATCGCATAATTCTTGTAAATCTTCTTCTATAGGCGTATCGCCTAATAAAGTGGATACTAAATTAGCCATATCACTATTAGGTTGAGCCATCAAGCCAATAGTTAAAAGGCAACAAAAAAGAGTATAACTTATTTTTTTCATAAGAAACAATTAGGTGTAAAATAATTCGATTGTCGGTTGATGGTAACTGAGGAACCGTCTACTTTGAGCACTCGATTCTCTACAAATATAAGCAGGCGATTTTTAATTATGGTAGCTTATGGTCGATTACTTCCACTAGTTGTCGGTTATTGGTTATCTCTATGCTTATTTTTCAGGCTAAATAATAGGTGATTTTCCCAATGGAACACTATCTTTAGCTTTTAATTGACAACTTAATTTTTTACATGAAATATTTATTACCATTAGCACTTCTTTTATTAACTGCGTGCAATCAAGTCGATACAACTATGCAAAATGAATTGAATAATCTGAAAGAAAAATTAGCAGCCGCCGAAAAAGCCTTAGCTGAACCTGCTAAAGATGAAACTGCTTTTATCCATACTGTTTTTTTCTGGATGAAAGCAGAAGTTACCGCCGAACAAAAAGCGGAATTTGTTAAAAATGGAATGGGGAAGTTGAAAGAATGTCCTCAGATTTATAAAGTATTTTATGGTCCTCCAGCAGGCACACCAAGAGAAGTCGTTGACAATAGCTATGATTATGCTTGGATTTGTCATTTCAAAAGCAAAGCAGAACAGGACGCTTATCAAACAGAACCAATTCACCTAAAATTTGTAGAAGATTTTAATCATTTATGGGAACGGGTGCAGGTTTACGATAATGTTTTGTCTGAATAATTCCTTTTTTTTTTTTTGTTTTCGCTGATTATTATGATTTTTTAGTTATTTATAAAATATAGATTTTTTATAAAGAAAAGTAATAATCAGGTCTTTCAGCGTCAAAAAAACTTCATATACTACTTCTTTTATTCCTAAAATTAACGGTCAAAACTATGAGTAAACGTCAACTACCTACCTTTCTAATTCGGTTTTCGGTTTACAGTATTGCCCTAGTAGGCTTAGTTATTAGTACTAGTTGCGCACAAAATGACGTACAACTAAGTCGGATAATGGTCAAAGGCAATCAATTTGTAGATGAAGCAGGTAAAACGATGGTTTTTCGTGGCTTGAATACGAGTGACCCCGACAAATTAGCGACCGAAGGCCAATGGAATCAGCGTTATTTTCAAGAAATGAAAAATTGGGGAGCTACGGTCGTACGTTTTCCCATTCACCCTACCGCTTGGGAAAAAAGAGGCAAAAAAGACTATCTACAATTATTAGATGAAGGTATCAAATGGGCCACCGAATTGAATATGTATGTCATCATTGACTGGCATAGCATTGGCAATTTGAAAACGGAGCAATACCAAGCGCCCATGTATCAGACGGATTTAAAGCAAACGTTAAAATTTTGGACGATTATTGCTAAACGTTACGGGGACAATCCAACCGTTGCTTTCTACGAACTCTTTAATGAACCCACTTTGTATGGCGGTAAATTAGGCGATTGTACTTGGGCACAGTGGAAAGAAATGATGGAAGCAGTTATTATGACCATTCGCAAAAAAGGAGGAAAAGGGGTGCCATTAGTAGCAGGTTTTAATTGGGCATACGATTTAACAGCGGCGATGAAAGAACCCATCAATGCAGAAGGAATTGGTTATGTCAGTCACCCTTATCCACAAAAAAGAGCACAGCCTTGGGAAGCTAAATGGACAGCCGATTGGGGTAATATGAAAGAAAAATATCCCTTAATTTTAACAGAAATTGGTTTTTGTGAACCCGAAGCAAAAGGGGCACACATTCCCGTCATCAGTGATGAATCTTATGGTGCAGCCATTACCGACTATTGTGATAAAAAAGACATTTCGTATATTGTTTGGGTATTTGACCCATTATGGTCGCCTATGTTATTTTTAGATTGGGACTTTACCCCTTCTCGGCAAGGACGGTATTTTAAAGAGAAGATGAGTAGCTATTGAGTAAAGGGTTTTCTTATAAAAATGAAAAAGCTCTTTTTTTTGACAATTTTCAATTTTCAATTTATAATTTTCAAAAGGGGATAACCCTTAGTTGTTGGTTATAAAACTTCATTATTAGTAGTTATTTTAACAAGAAACCCCTTTTCTCTCTTTTTGTGTTCTTTTGAAAATTGAACATTTTAAATTGAAAATTAATGGGAATATTTTTGGCTCAAAGTGATTTAGGTGGGTCAACAGTAGCTTAGACCTCTGGTCTGAGTAGAAAATCGTGTTACAGCTGTACTCAAACCTACTCAGACCAGAAGTCTAAGCTACAATTCTCCACCCATATCATTTTGAACCATATTTTTTATAAGAAAACCCTTCTATTGAGTAAAAGAAACGATGAAATATAAATGATGAATCTTTAAAACGAGTATCATCGAAATCTTTGTGCCTGATGCTTTTTGAAAATTGAAAATTGCCATCAGCTGTTCACCATGTGTGTTGCCAAGCGAGGAAAACAATTAAATAAAGTCAACTTAAAATCATCTTCAATATCTAGCGACCTAATCGCTAAATTCATACAACGCAACCACTCCATAGCCGCTTCTTTTGTGATTTTATGGGGCAAATGCCTAGCCCGCATCATTGGTCGCCCGTAGGTTTGATTGTACTTTTGAGGCCCACCTAAAAATTGAGTTAAAAAAGCAGTTTGTTTCGCTATGACTAACTCCATGTCTGTATTAAACAATGGTTTTAAGGTTGGATTTTCTAAGACTAATTCATAGAATTTTTGAACCAGTTGATGTAAGTTTTCTTCGCCTAGTTGGTTGTATAAGGTATTTTCCATTTTTTATTTTTTTGCAAAAATAAGCTTTCAATCTCTAAAAAATTGTAAGGCTTTTATTTTCCTTATACCAATGTTCATTTCGCCTGTTCGATGAAAGTATAGACTTTTGAAAGAACTTTCTTTGGGTAACAAATCCGTGATATGATACATCCCTCTAGGAATGAATAAAACCTCACCTGCTTTGATAGTGAAAATTTCGTGGTCGTAAGTTTCTATCCGCTGCTGTCCAGCTAAGCAAATCGAAATGACATGATTGGAAATATAGCCCTCTTTTTGTAAGACGGGCTTCGTCAATTCTTTGGCTAAAATGCAGATATTGCCATCTCTTAAAATAGTCGTTACTTGTGGATTGTCAAAAAGGCGTTGCGGAATTAATAACATGACTTTTTAACACAAAAATAAAGTGGGAAAGTTTTTGGAAATGCTACTTTTCGGTCAGAAGTACTACAGATGATTATTTATTAGGGATTATGGTTGGTTTCGCATCACGGATATGGGCATTACGGATGAAGTAAAATGGATGATTTTGGAATACTATTTATTGTCTTTTATTCTTTCTAGAAAGGGATAATATCTGTTTCTCAAAAATCGCAGGAATTGATTTTTATAGCTCCTCTAGCGAGGCATAACTCACAGAGTTGTGTTACTTTCTGGTTGCCAACAGTAACACAAATCTGTGAGTTGTGGTCGCAAAATATTGACCGAAAAAAGATTGCTATATCGTGCCGAAGCTACGCTCCTTAAAGGAAAAATGGACATTCAGCAATTCCTACAGACCGTTTCGAAGCTACGCTCCTTAATTTTTTACTAAAAGAGCAGCGCTCTGACCCCGTCT
>JBGCFJ010000148.1:0-2937 GCA_045106885.1 Saprospiraceae bacterium | reverse complement strand
CTCGAAATTTGCCCGAATTATTAGGTTTAGGCGCAGCCGTGGAATTTATTAACCAAATTGGAATAGATAAAATTCATGCTCGTTCTTATGAATTGAAAGCTTATTTTCGGTCTAAATTAGAAGGGAATCCTGCTTTTAAATTAAAAACACCGGGAGATGATAAATTGTCTGCGGCGTTTCAAGTGGTTGAGGACGTTGAGCAAGAAGCACGGGCGGTCAAAAAACGATTAGAGGAGGAATTTAATATTGATTGTCGTCCGATGACTACGTTTGGTCTAAATGCGCTGCGGATTTCTCTATCAATTTATATGACTAAGGCGGATGTTGATTATCTTGTTGCTTCTTTACAGGATGACAAGATTATGCAGGATTAACAGGATGGACGAACTAGGAGGATGCTACACAGATTCAAACAGATTTAATGGATGATGGACGGATTTTTTTCATTCCTACTTAAAATGGATAGTTTATAAGTGGTTTATGAAAATTTAGTAAGTTATTCACCTTATATAATACGCCAAAATCCACCCTCTATTCGTTCTATCTGTATAAATCCGTTGCCTTCATTTATCCGTTGGTAAAAATAAATCAACTAAGAACTATCAATTTTTTACCTAAAGCTATCATCCTGTTAATCTTTAAAAATTGGGTCATCCTGTAATGAAATACTACTTTACCTTACAATATAGAATGCTCAATAGGCATTTAAAAGAATTTGGCTTGCCGCCGATTATTGGTTATGTACTAGCCCTAATCTTTTTTGCAGGCGTATCGGTATTTTTATTTTACAAAACGGAATATGCCGCCTATATCTATCCATTTTTTGCGGTATCCAGCCTTAGTTTATTAAGCGAAACCAAGCGGAATGATTTTTTAAAAACCTGTTTTATAAACAAAGATTATTGGAGGGTACGATTGATAGAAAACCTATTAATGGCACTTCCTTTTGTATTGTTTCTAGCGTATCAACAACAATGGTTAATTGGGCTTGGTTTAGTAATAATGGCAGGTTTAATGGCGCGTTTTCATTTTAACAATCAATTAAATTATACCATTCCGACCCCATTTTATAAATATCCTTTCGAATTTACGGTTGGCTTTAGGACGAGTATATCGATGTTTTTATTTGCTTATTTCTTGACCGTTATGTCCATTTCTGTTAGTAACTTTAATTTGGGCGTGTTTGCCCTATTACTCATTTTCTTGACAAGTTTCTCTTTTTATGCTTTGCCAGATAGTCAATTTTATGTGTGGATATTTTCATCCACCTCCAATACATTTTTATTGGATAAACTAAAGATTGCTTTGTTTTATATTACTTTATTGGCGTTACCGATATTACTCAGTTTGGGATATTATTTTTCAGAAAAAGTAAAGCTACTTTTAGTATTCCAAGGACTAGGATATATTTATTTATGCACCATTATTTTAGCCAAATATGCAGCATTTCCAAGAGCAATGAATTTGCCAGAAACGATATTTATAATAGCATCGGTTTTCTTTCCTCCTTTTTTATTATTTACAATTCCTTTTTTCTATAAAAAAGCGATTAGCAAATTATCACCTGTCCTTTCTGCAAACTCAATGGCTCCCCAATCACAATTCACTAATCACTAATTACCAACACAATGATTCAAATTGAACAATTAGCGAAATCTTTCGGTGCGAAGGAAGTACTCAAAGACATCAATATTCGTTTTGAAAAAGGCAAAGTCTATGGCATTGTGGGGGCTAATGGGGCAGGGAAGACCACCTTATTTCGTTGCATGGCAGGATTAGAAACGCACGAAGGAATCGTCAGAAGTGAATTAGCACCATTAAAAAATCACTTAGGTTTTTTACCAACCAATCCTTATTTTTTTCCGAAGCTTACAGGACAAGAATACTTGCAATTGTTTTGTAATGCTCGAAAGATAGCCTTGACTAATTTTGACAAAAAAAACATTTTTAATTTACCTTTAAATCAATATGCCATTACCTATTCAACAGGGATGAAAAAGAAGTTAGCATTAACTGCTATTTTGCTACAGCAAAACGATTATTTAATCCTAGATGAACCATTTAATGGTGTCGATATTCAGAGTAATTTGATTATCACAGAAATCATTCGCAAACTCAAAGCATTAGGCAAAACCATTCTAATTTCATCACATATTTTTTCTACGCTAAAAGAAACTTGTGCAGAAATTCATTTACTAAAAGAAGGACAGTTTATCCGAAAAGTATTACCTGCTGAGTTTGATTTATTGGAACAAGAAATGAAGGCTTTTACTATTGGCAATGAGATTGAACAATTATTGAATTAATCATTTTAGTAGTCAATGGTCGGAAGCAGCTTTAGATGATTACTTATTGTGGCATCCACTTTTAGGAAAGATGAGGGTTCGAGAATTATTACTTTGGATGTATTTCTGAATAATTGTCAGTAAACTATTTTAAGATGATTTTTTAACATGCTGAAAGTTTTTGACAGATGGCTTGGGGCGAAGGGCAGAGGGGTTCTACCCTTTGTACCCTTCGTCCTTTGCTAGATTTTCTATTTTTTACAGTCGAGTGATTTACTTTACCTTTTTCAAGGGCTATGCTAATTAGAGTCTGTCCGTAAACTTGTGCTTTGCGTGTCTAACGTAATCGCCAAATTTATTTGACTGATTCAAAATATTGACTGTCAGCAATTTATGAACCTACCAAATAAATTTGGTGGTTACGAGCGGAACAAAATTGACTTTACGGACAGACTCTAATTATTAACCGTAAAAGAAGAATGATACAATATTCAAGTAGTGTCGGAGCGATGCTCCTTATAGCACATTTTGGGTTATTACTGCTACAGACAGCGCCAGAGCGATGCTCTTTTTCGAATAATCAAGGAGCATCGCTTCGATACCGTCTGTAGGAATTGGGTAAATACCTCTTTTTTCAATAAGGAGCATCGCT
>JBGCFJ010000147.1:0-5757 GCA_045106885.1 Saprospiraceae bacterium | reverse complement strand
AAATAAAAAATATTAAATTCAGTTAACGTAAATAACGTAAAACGACACATTATTCTGTATTTAGCCTAAATTAATACTAATTTAAGGATATAATATTGTTTTAATTTTATTTACCTATTTAATTTCTACCGAAACCCAAGTAATAAAGATAACTCAAAAAAAATGCAGTACCGAACTATAATCCTCTTATTTGTTAGCGTATTATTTGCTTGTAATACACCTTCTACTCAATATGATGTGTTAATCACGAATGCTACTATTTATGATGGGAGTGGCGGAAAACCAATCATAGGCGCTATAGCCATTAATGGGGATAAAATAGCAGACTTGGGGAATTTAGAAAATGTTGTGGGCATAAAAGAAATAGATGCCAAAGGAATGGCCGTAAGCCCAGGGTTTATTAATATGTTAAGCTGGGCAACCGAAAGTTTGATAGAAGATGGGCGAGGAATGAGTGATATTAAACAAGGTATTACCTTAGAAGTAATGGGGGAAGGGTGGTCTATGGGCCCAATGAACGAAACCATGAAAACGAATAGCTTAAACAGTCAAGGAGATATTAAATACGATATTCCTTGGACAACACTGGGGGAATATTTAGAATTTTTAGAGGAAAAAGGCGTAGCGCCAAATGTTGCCTCTTTTATGGGGGCGACAACAGCAAGAATTCATGAATTAGGATATGAAGACCGACCACCTACTGCTGAAGAGTTAACTCGTATGCAAGCGCTAGTTCGCCAAGCGATGGAAGAAGGGGCAATGGGAATTGGGTCTTCTTTAATTTATGCACCAGCTTTTTATGCAGAAACAGATGAACTAGTTGCGCTTTGTCAAGTTGCGGGAGACTATGGAGGGAGATACATTACGCACATGAGAAGTGAGGGGAATAAATTATTGGAAGGAGTGGATGAAGTACTAACTATTGCGAAGGAGGCAAATATCGGCGCAGAAATTTACCACATGAAAGCAGGTGGTCAGAATAATTGGCCAAAAATGGATTTAATGATTGCTAAAATTGATAGCGCTCAACAACAAGGTTTAGATATTACGACCAATATGTATAATTATGTGGCGGGTGCTACAGGTTTGGATGCTGCGATGCCACCTTGGGTGCAAGAAGGTGGATATAAAGCGTGGGTGAACCGTTTAAAAGATGTTAAGATTAGAGCAAAAGTAAAAGCTGAAATGAAAAAAGATGCGACTGATTGGGAAAATTTATATTTTTCTGCTGGTTCGGCAGAGAATTTATTATTGGTTGGTTTTAAAAGTGATAGTTTAAAAAAATATACTGGAAAATCTTTAGCCGAAGTAGCAGCTATAAGAGGGACAGACCCAGAAGAGACAGCTATAGATTTGGTCATTGAAGATGGAAGTAGGGTAGGGACGGTCTATTTTTTAATGTCTGAGGAGAATATTAAAAAACAAATGCAATTGCCTTATATTACTTTTGGCTCAGATGCAGGCGCTTTGGCAACTGAGGGAGCGTTTATTAAATCGAGTACGCATCCAAGGGCTTATGGAAATGTAGCTCGTTTATTAGGGAAATATGTTCGAGAAGAGCAAGTTATTTCTCTGGAGGAAGCGATTAGAAAATTGACTTCTCTACCTGCTGAACATTTGAAAATTAAAAATAGAGGGTTTTTAAAACAAGGTTATTTTGCTGATATTGTCATATTTGACCCTACCACTATTCAAGATAAAGCCACTTTTGAAAATCCACATCAATATGCGGAAGGCGTAGCAGATGTTTTTGTTAATGGCGTACAAGTCCTTGAAAATGGAGAAGCTACTGGAGCATTTGGTGGTCGAGTAGTTCGTGGTCCAGGATGGACAGGATGGAAATAAAGCTACAGTATGACAGGATTTTGCAGGATAGAGGGAGCATTCCAAATTGACATATTTGAATAAGAGAAAAAGGAAAAATAATCTACGCAAAATCCCTAAAGAAAATTTCAACCAAAAAAATCGCCACTAAAATCCACGCTCAAAATCTACCCAATAACAGAGAATTTGTAAACAGTCGTAGATTGAAAAACCTCATCAGGGCGCAAAATAGTAGCGGGGAAATTAGGTTTATTCGGCGAATCGGGAAAATGCTGCGTTTCTAAACAAAAAGCACTACGTTTTTCGTAGGCAATATCATGATGACCAATCAAGCTACCATCCAACCAATTAGCAGTATATAATTGTAAACCTGGTTCTGTTGTGAAAACCTCTAAAATTCGACCACTTTCTCGTTCGATTACTTTAGCTGCTTTTTTTAGATTTGTACCTGTTTTTAAAACGAAATTATGGTCATACCCATTACCTATTTTTAATTGTGGATTATTTTGGTCAATTCTTGCACCTATTTTTTTAGATGTTAGAAAATTAAAAGGAGTTCGTTTAACCGACTTAATCTCTCCTGTAGGAATGGTATTTTTATCTACAGGAGTAAAAGCATCCGCAAAAATGCGCAATTCGTGATTTAAACAAGTAGTTGCCCCTCCATCTTTTAAATTGAAATAGCAATGATTCGTCAGGTTGAGAACAGTAGGCTTATCTGTAGTTGCTTGATAATTAATCTGTAATTCGTTTTTATTGGTTAATTTATAGATTATTTTGCAGGTAAGATTTCCTGGATAGCCTTCTTGTCCGTCTGGACTTAGATAAGTTAATATTAAGCTAGGAATATTGCGCTTTTCTATCATTTCAGCCTGCCAAACTACTTTGTCAAACCCTTTGTTTCCGCCATGTAAATGATTTGAGGCACTATTTTGAGCTAAATTATAGGATTGCCCAGCAATTGTAAATTTTCCATTGGCAATTCTATTTCCGTATCGACCGATGATTGCACCGAAGTATGGCTGCGATTCTTGTAAATACGCCTTCAAATTATCAAAGCCTAAATTGATTTCTCCTAACAAGCCATTTTTATCAGGTACTTGAATAGAGGTGATAATTCCACCATAGTTGGTGATTTTGACTTGCATGCCATGCTTATTCGTCAATGTAAATAAATCGACGGGTACTTGATTTGGAAGTGTGCCAAAAGACTGTTTGGAAATTGCCATAATTATGTTGTTAATAAAAAAGGAAATTTTGGTAAAACTAGGTAAAAAAAAGAAAAATTAACACAAAAATATTAATCCATTCTGACTCAATTTATTCTTTACTTTTCACTTATAATTTTTTTTTAATAAAAATTAGAAAATCTGTTACTTATATCCTACTAGTTAACGTCTTATGAAATAAGTAATTTTGTACAATAAAAACCAATATTCTTGTGGAAGATGGCGAAAAGGCAGATAGTATTATTACATCTTATAATATGAAAACAAATTATGTTTTTAGAAAGTAGGAATTATTAAAATCTTTTATCACTTTTGTTATCAGTAACAAATAAATTTCGTATATTGCCATTTGAAAAACTTAAATATTAACTTTTTCTTTTCCTCAAAAAACTATTACACAACCTAATCTTTAAAGGATTACCCATCTATTATTACGAGGCATTATCTATTAAATTTTCTTTAGTTTACGCCAAAAATTATAAGCTTATAAACGTTTGTTTAGGATTATTGTACAAAAGAAAATTTGTACTTAGGCTCTTACACAAAATTTAAAACCAACAAAATGTCGATAATTTAAAATGTCGATAATTGTTAATCTCAAATTCAACTTCAACCTCAAATTCCCGCCGAAGGTGGTTTAAAATTGAAAATTGAAAATTGAAAATTAAATTTTACTTAGGTATTTATCAAATTAAATGTCGAATACTGTTTGAATAACATACCTTTTATAAGGTTAGATAGCTCTATTTTAGAGCGTCAGATAAAGACTAATAATTTGTAGAGGTCTGATTCCTGACACCTATTTTTTATCTCATTATCTATTATTCCTTGTTCTATATTTAAGGTATCTTACCTTAAACAATTATTTTATACGGATTAAATTAAATTTTAAAAGAAAATAGCATTAAATTAAAATATTAAAACATGACTAATAGTAAATCTATTGACAAGCGTCAATTACTGAAAAAAATTACAGGTGAAGCGAATATTTCGCAAAAACAAGCACTTATTGTTCTAAATTGTTTGTTTGATACAGATAGTATTTTTACTACAGGAGGTATCAATGAAGTAAATACAACTTCAGAAAAAATTGTAGAGTTAAGAACTCCTGGTGCATTGCAATCTGTAGAATTATTGCGAGAGAAAGCGATAGTGACTAAAGAAACTATCGAAGTGGCTAAAGCCGTAGAAGTCGTAAAAGAAGTCTCTGTCACGATTGTGAAAGAAGTACCTGTTGAAATTATTAAGGAAGTAGAAATCATTCGAGAAATCATTAAAGATAATACTTTACATCAAGAGGTCATCAAAGAAGTACCTGTTGAGATTATTCGAGAAGTGCCTGTTGAGGTCATCAAAGAGGTTATCAAAGAAGTACCTGTTGAAACAATTAGAGAAATTACGGTCATCAAAGAAGTACCTTTAGAAGTTATCAAAGAGGTAGAAGTGATACAGGCAATTCCTATTGAAGTTATCAGAGAAGTAGAGGTGATTGTAGAAGTGCCTGTTGAAGTCATCAAAGAGGTAGAAGTCATCAAAGAAGTAGAGGTCATTCGAGAAGTGCCTGTTGAATCTATTCAAGAGGTCACTGTAGAAATGGTGAAATCTATGCATATTGTGCGAGAAGTAGAAAAACCAGTGGAAGTAATAAAAGAGGTGCTAAAAGCAGTAGAGGTAGTGAAAGAAGTAATTGTAGAAGTGCCAGTGGAAAAAGAAGTTATCAAAGAAGTAGAAGTGATTCGAGAGGTTTTGGTAGAAATGGTTAAGCCGATAGACGTTATTCAAGAAAAAGCAGTGACGAGTAAAGAAACAGTGGAGAAAGCAAAAGTGGTAGAAGTGACGAAAGAAAAAGCAGTTGCAACAACGAAAGAAGTGCCTGTGGAAATGGTGAAATCTATCCATGTGACTCGAGAAGTGAGTACGCCTGTTGACCGTTCTGTAGAAGTAGCTAAAGTGATAGAAGTTGAGGTAGTTACGGAGAAAATGGTAGAAGTAGTGAAAGAGGTAGCTAAAGTGGAACAAGTAGAGGTGACGAAAGAAGTAGCGATTGAAGTAGAAAGAGTGGTAGAAGTCACCAAAGAAATTGAAGTCCCTGTTCCTGTAATGCAAGAAGTGGTGAAAGAAATCGAAGTGACTAGAGAAGTGCCTGTTACGACTACAAATACAATAGAAGTACCTGTTGAAGTAGAATTAGTGAGAGAAGTGGCAGTAGAAATGGTGAATGAAGTAGTGAAAGAAGTGACGGTAACGAATGAAGTGCCTGTAGAAGTAGGAAGAGAATCTTTCCAAATAATCGAAGTGATTAAGGAGGTAGAAATTATTAAGGAAGTACCAATTGAGATAGTAAGAGAAGTGGAAGTCGTGAAAGGTATTGACTTTGAAATGCTACAAAAGATGATGACGAATATGGCAACCGTAGAAGTTTCTAAGAATGTAATCGGAGAAACACGAACGGCTGGTAATGCAAAAGTAGTAGAACGTCGAGAAATTACTGGCGAAGCGCACGTTACAGAAATTACAGGGGAGAGTTATATTCGAGAAGGTGACGGAAAGATGACTATTGAAAGTGAAAGGAGAATAGAAAGTGAGCGGAGCGTAACCCGTGGCAAAACGGAAGAACAAGATTTAAGAGTAGGTAGTGACCGAAAAGATGATTTGACTAAAGTCGAAGGAATTGGACCAAAAATTAAAGGCTTGCTTTATGATG
>JBGCFJ010000146.1:0-2878 GCA_045106885.1 Saprospiraceae bacterium | reverse complement strand
TAGGATTGTGAAAACAAGTTTGGTTGATACAATGACCTGGCGTATAAATAATATCCCAATCATCGCCACCAAAATTTAGTTTACCTTCCATCGGAAAAACTTGAATTCGATCTTTTGGTATTTCATCCCAATAAGGTGCTAATGCTTCATAGCCAAAGCTAAAATATTGTTTGACTGTTTCCTTATCGTAATGTTGATTCATGACCTCCATAATGGCTGCGGTACGTCTATCCAGCATCGTTTTAAGGTCTGTTGCCCAATCGTAGACGTATTCACTCACCCAAATCGTTGCGTCAGAATGATCTGTTATCCTTTTTGCCATACCAATATGATCTAAATGCGCATGCGTAATGATCACTTTTTTTATATCTTCAATGCCTAAACCATTGATTTTTAACCCATCAATCAAGGCATCCCATAATTTATCCGTTTTTTCTCCGCAATCTATTAAAGTTGGTTCATCCCCTTTGAATAGCCAGGCATTTACGGTCATGCCTTCAAAGATGGTTGGTAGCGATATTTGTATGGGTTCTATGTTCTTGGTCATGTAATGATTTGTACTTTTTTATTTTTATATAACTTTCTTTTCGCTAAAAAAAGCGTTGGAAAATAAAAATATAAAAAAGCATTTACTTTGTCAAAAAAACAATGCAAAGTAAAGAAATAATGGGGAAGCTAGAGGTAATAAGAGTAGATGATATACCTCTGCTATACACTCAAATAGAGGAATTAGGTTTACAAGAATTAATTGATAAAATAATAAAGCCCCACGGTAATTGGCGAGGACTTAGTATAGGATACATAACAAGTATCTGGTTGTGTTATTTACTAAGTGAATCAGACCACAGGATAAGTGCAGTAGAATCATGGGTAAGAGCTAATTACAAAATGCTGAGGGCATTAAGTGGACAGGGAGAATTAAGAGACAAGGATTTTACAGATGATAAATTAGAGGAAGTACTAGATATGCTAAGTGATGAAGAGAAATGGCGCGAGATAAGTAATGGCTTAAATCGGAATAGTTTAGAGATATATGATTTAGACGCACATAAAACGATACGACTAGATGCCGCTCCAATGCAAGGGCATCATAATGTAAAGAAGTCGAATTTGTTTCAATATGGCTACAGCAAACATCACAATGCAAAACTAGGAATGCTAAAAGTAATGCTAGCCTGTATAGACAATGAAGTAAATGGCTTTGGTTATCCATTAGCTCATATAACGGTATCAGGAGAACAAGCAGATGATGGTTTGTATATCCCCCTTATAGATGAATGTGAACAGACCTTCGCCCTGTGCAGGGAAATATGCAGGAAATTATATGTAGGAGATGGTAAAATGGGCAGCCAAGCAAATCGCTACCATATCTGGAAGGGTCAAAATGATTATTTAGTTCCTTTGTCAAAGATACAATTGACTGAATTAGAGCGAAGTAAGTGTATAACACAAGTATTAAAGAAGGATTATAAGAAAGTATATAAAACAGATAAAGCAGGGAAGAAAATATTAGTAGCACAGGGGTTTGAGCGAGAAGTGGAGGTAAGCTATGAAAATAAGGAAGGAAAAATAGAAAACTGGAAGGAGCGCCAAGTATTTGTACTATCGACTTCTTATTCCCAAGGACAACAAAAATCGTTAGACCAAAGGTTGAAGCAAACGACTAAGGCAATAAAAGACTTATTAGTTAGGAAACAAGGAAAAAAGCGGTTCAAAAAACGCAAAGCCTTACAAGAAGCGATCAATAATTTACTGAGGGAAAAAGGGCTTACAGATTTGTTAGAAGTAAGCATCCAAGAGCGACGATATAGCAAAGAAATCAGAGCGTATAAAGACCGTCCAGCAAGAAAAGAAAGATGGAGTACTTTTCAATTGGAGGTTGTTCAAAATAAGAAAGCAATAGCTGCACGAAAAAAGAATTTAGGTTGGCAAATATATGGTACTACAGTAGCGAAGGAAAAATTAGATTTTGAAAATATTGTTTGGAAATATAGGCATCAAATTAGAGTAGAAAGCAGGTTTAATGATTTACGAAATAAAGTAGTACCCCTTGTACCTATTTTTCTAAAAAAGGATAATCGGGTGGAGGCTTTAATTAATATATTAATGATTTGCCTAAAAGTTTGTGCGATTATGGAATTTAAGGTCGCTAAAGCATTAAAACAAACCAAAGCGCAATTAGACAATATTTATGAGGGCAATCCTAAACGTTCAACGGCTACTCCAACTGCAAAACGCTTGTTAAAGCAATTTGAAGGAATATCCATTGGTTTAATCAATACAAACCAAGAAAAATCTCCGTCAATCATGTTGACGGAATTAAGCCCTAATCAATTAAAAATACTTGATTTACTTAGCTTTAAATCAAGCATTTATACGAATTTGCCTAGAAGAATTAAATTGTTTTTTTCTCACGAAAATTTTAGCGAAACATAAGAATAAAGGTTATAGCTTTAAGATAAGTTCTAACAGTAGATATTAAAACATCTCCTTTTTTTACAATTCTTCTAGCCCTACTAGGGGCATTTGCAAAACGTAATTCTTCTGGTTCAGAAATTAATTTACCCGTAACTACATTTCCAATATCAATATATTTCAAAATCAAATTATCTTGAGTCTTTTCAGGTAATACCTGTGCATTTATCGTAGAAACTACTTTGAATTTAAAAATTCCCCATCCTGCAGGAATTTTTTCTAAGTATTTAACCCCTGATTTTTTATAATTACTATATTGTTTCATACAAATCCATTCCCAATTGTGATAAAATACGTTGATTATCTTCTTCAAGCTTAGTAAAGTTTTTAACCACCTCTTCTAGTTTTGGTAAAGACTGATATTTATAAAACTCTCTAGTAAAAAGACCTTCACCTGGCCCAA
>JBGCFJ010000145.1:0-7546 GCA_045106885.1 Saprospiraceae bacterium | reverse complement strand
CAAGATGATGATGGTGTTGCAGACTGTCAAGATAATTGCCCTGATTCGCCCAATGGGGAAAGAGTTAACGTAAATGGTTGTTCGTGTAGTCAGTTAACGATAGATGATGGGGATTTTTGTACAACTGATATTTGTCGAGATGGTTTGGTTACTAATCAAGAGATGAATTTTGAAGAAACAACTGTTTTACTAGAAAACACGAATCTAACCAATGAATTATATACTGCTAGTCAAACCATTACAACGAACGAAAGTGTTATTGTTCAAACAAATCAAGTTGTTCGTTTTTATGCAGGGAATAGTATTGACTTACAACCTGGTTTTGATGCCGAATCAGGTGCCAATTTTGAAGCTAAAATAACCACCGAATGTATTGATACGGAAAATGCTTTTCAAGAAAATACGGCTGCCAATAGGATAGGACAGTCTTTAAAAGACCATCTTCCATTGAATAAATTAGAAATGGACATTGCACCTAATCCATTTAATCAGCAAACTACTATTCATATCAATTTACCCGAAGCTTCAATTGTTTCTTTAGCTATATATAATTTAAATGGCCAAATAATGGAACGAATTATTGAAAAAAAATGGAGAGATAAAGGTATTGCTACTATTACTTATTTACCAAAACAAGATTTAAATGGTATGTATTATTTGGTACTTAATACCAATGAGGGTATTCAAACTAGGCCGATAGTTATTGTGGAGTAAAATAGTAAACTGATTTTTGATTCTTTGAGAAATAAAGTAGCTTAGACCTCTGGTCTGAGTAGGTTTACGTTTAAGGCTACTCAGACCAGAGGTCTAAGCTACATTTCATTGTTTCTTAAAACAACAACATTTATATTTTTTCCACTATCATATGGATAAGATTCATTTTAAAGAATATCACCTTGTTCCATCAAAATCTTCGCCTTCAAAATAGCAGCAACGGACATAGAATCGGTAATTGCTCCATCCATTACCATCTGATAAACTTCGGCAAATGGTAATTTTTTGACCACTAATTCTTCCGTTTCTTCTGGCTCAGCAATACCTTCTACTAGGTCTTGTGCAATGAAAAGGTGAGCAATTTCATCACTTACAGAATTTGATAAATGCATCGTTAGTAAAGGAGTCCATATATTAGCGATTAAGCCTACTTCTTCTTTTAATTCTCTTTTGGCAGTAGCTAAAATATTGGTGCTTTCAGGACAACCACCTTCTGGAATTTCCCAAGAATACGCATTTAATGGAAAACGATATTGGCCAACCAAATAAGTATTTAAATCTTGGTCTAGCGGCAAAACACCTACCGCATAATTTTTGAAGTGGACGACGCCATAAATACCTTCATTCCCCGATGGATTGATGACTTCATTATGGGTGATTTTAATCCAAGGATTATCATAAGCTGTTTTACTTTTGGTGATTTTCCAAGGATTTTTTTCAGAATTGGACATGGGGTAATTATAATTATTGATATTTTAGAGATTTAATTTTTTCCTAGAATTTTCATTATTTCTTCTTCGTTTGTATGAGTATAAATTTCAAAAACTTTTTTATCCGATATTCTATATATCAAAGTTCCTATTCCATAAATCATATCATCATCAGGAATATTAAAATCCACAATTGAATTTGATTGGTAATTTATTATTGCATAATCATCAAAACATTTAAAGCTCTCTTTGTAGACTTTGTACTTAGAAGAATCTAAATGATTTTCTAATCTTGTTATTATTTTGTTTTCCTGGTTTTTCATTTTTTCTTGCTGATTGCTAACTCCTAATGTCTAAAGATTGAATTTAGGGAAAACGAAAGAAATACCCTACGTAAATTCGTGGGGTTGGATAATTCGTGGGGGAAATTAGTAGCGAAATTCCCCCACGAATTATCCTGCCCACGAATTATTTTTTAAAACATATAGTATTTCTTGCGTAGGTTATTTTTTGCCAAACCCCTTATGATAAATTTATTTTACCAAAAAGGAGATTCATGCATTACTCTATTCAGAAAATTAACAAAAACTTCTGAATTTAAAGCAACGGTAAATAGGAAACCAAAAATTGCTCCATAAAAATGCACATCGTGAGCGATATTATCATTAGAATTTTTACTAGCCCAAGAAGAGTAAAATAAATATAAAACGGCTGCAATAATGGCAGGACAAGGAATCACAAAGAATAATAATAAGGTACTCCAAGGATTGAATAAAATAAAAGAAAATAAAATTCCCGAGGTAGCACCAGAAGCCCCTAATCCAGCATAATATTGGTTGTCTTTATGTTTGAAATGGGTTGGGATAGAAGAGGCTACAATCGTAAATAAATAGAGCATTAAATAAAACAATCGACCCTTCATTGCTCCAAACATAGATAAGAAAACACTTTCAACATATTCCCCAAATACAAATAAGACGTACATATTGATGAGCAAATGTGTCCAATTCGCATGTACAAAACCATTGGTTAATAGTCGATAATATTCCTTTTGATGATGTTCTAAATAAGGTCGTTGAAGTAATTTGTTTTTTAAATTATGGTCATTAAAAGCTTGATAAGAAATCAAACCCGTTACCACGATAAGAAGTAGTGTTATAGACATGCTTTTGTAATTTTCAATTTAAAATTTTCAATTTGCAATTTTCAAAATAAAGTAGTAGCTAACGATGAAACGCTACTTTTAAAATTACTTTTTGAATTTAAAATTCATGTTATATTATATTCAATCCTTCAATTTAGAGGTACTAATAGGATGTGTTCTTTTTAAATTGAAAATTCTAAATTGAAAATTGAAAATTATTTAATACCTCCGCTTCATTCGTCGCAGCTCCTCCAATAAATTTAAATCTGATTCATTTTTCATTAACGCATGGGTATGTGGAGGCATAGCTGCCATTAAATCAAATTCTTCTAAGGCACCAGCTTCAATTTTTTCCATCAAAATCAATTTCAACCAATCAATCAATTCACTGGTAGAAGGCTTCTTTTTTAAACCTCTTACTTCTCTGACTTTATAAAATAAACTGAGTGCATTACCAACTAATTCTCTTTCTATTTTTGGAAAATGTACATCTACAATATCTTTCATCGTATCCACATCAGGAAATCGGATATAGTGGAATAAACATCTTCTCAAAAAAGCATCAGGTAATTCTTTTTCATTATTAGACGTGATGATAATGATGGGGCGATGTTTTGCTTTGATGGTTTTTTGTAATTCATAGACATAAAACTCCATCTTATCCAATTCCAATAATAAATCATTGGGAAATTCTATATCTGCTTTGTCTATTTCATCAATCAATAACACCACACTTTCATCTGCCTCAAAAGCCTCCCATAATTTTCCTTTTTTGACATATTTTGAAATGTCATTCACATCTTCTCCCGTATTCAACTGAGAATCTCTTAACCGAGACACCGCATCGTATTCGTATAATCCCTGCTGCGCTAAAGTGGTAGATTTTACATGCCAAGTATAAATTGGCTTCTTTAAGGACTTAGCGATTTCATGGGCTAATAAGGTCTTCCCAGTCCCAGGTTCTCCTTTTACCAATAAAGGTCGTTGTAAGTGAATGGCTGCATTTACAGCGATTTGTAATTCTTTGGTCGCCACGTAATCTTTTGTTCCTTTAAAACTCATATTTTTATAATATTTAAAAAAGATAGATTTATTTTATACTAACAGTTTAATCAAATGGTTGTCAGTTATCTGTTGTCGGTTTTCTAGGGGCTAACCTAACTGATAACCGACAACTGACAACATTGTTAAACTAGTAAGAACTTCGTTCTTAAACCACTAGCCCGCAAGTTAATATTCTAAACTTTACTAACCATAAAAAAGGGGGCTTGTTTTTTATTTTAATAATTTTTTTAATTTTCTACGAATTATATAGGGGCTAGGATTTATGGCTTCGTCTATTAGGCGAATAGTCATTTTTTAACGTTTCAATCAAAAAATATGCGTTGTATAATTGTAGACGATGAACCATTAGCTAGAGAAGGAATGGAAATGAATGTGGAAGAATTAGATTACCTAAATCTAATTGGACAATTTAGTACAGCGGTAGACGCTTTGAATTTTTTGAATAATAACCAAGTTGATTTAATATTTTTAGATATTCAAATGCCAGGATTAACAGGCTTAGATTTTGTTCGGGCTATTCAGTCTTTGAAAGACCGACCGATGGTTATTTTAAGTACGGCTTATCCTCAATATGCCTTAGAAGGTTTTGAATTAGAAGTGATTGATTATTTGGTGAAACCCAATCGCTTACAGCGGTTTATTCAAGCCGTATCTAAGGCTAAAATTTTGTATGATTTGAAACAAGAAGCAACAAATACCCCAACTACGGTAGCCGAAGAAGACATTTTCATTCGAGCAGATAGAAAATACATCCGAATCTTTTTCAGAGATATTAAATACATTAAAGGGATGAAAGATTACGTGATGATTTACACTGGAAAAGAGAAATTTATGACTGCGATGAATATTAAAACCACTAACCAACAATTGCCCAATCATCAATTTGTAAGGGTCAATAAATCCTATATTGTTAATGCTGATTTTATAGATTCTATTGGCACGGATTTTATTAACATCGGCAAAGATGAGATTCCACTTGGTCGAACTTACAGAGAAGATTTTATCACTCGTTTTGTTAAGGGAAAATTGATAGAGCGGAAGTAATTAGTGATGAGTAAGCCTATTCATAAATCAACACTTATAACTCATCATTCAACGACATTTTTCTAATTGTGCCTGTACTTGTTTGATGGTCGTATATCCATTATCGTTCCCCCATTCATGGTTGATGTAATTAATGATATTGGCAATTTCTACATCTGTTAATTGAGGGACACCTGCCATTGGTGTGGTATATTCTTTTCCATTAACGATAATTTTTTCTTCAATTCCATATCTAATGATACAAGCTAATTGGTCAGCATGAGTTGTTAGATAATCAGCTTTCGCCAAAGGTGGAATATTCCCCCCTAAACCACTGCCGTCTTCCATGTGGCAATTCACACAGAAATTTTCATACATAATTTTCCCATGTGCATAGGGTTTTTGATTGCAATTAATCAAGGTAATTAGGGAAAATCCAAATAGGAAAATGAATGAAATGATGCGCATAAAAACGATGAATGATGAACGATGAATGATAAATTCGGCCAAACTGCCCACTGCTACTGCTTACTGCCCACTGCTACTGCCTCCCGTTTCCATCTCCACTAAAAGATGCTCAATATCTACCATAAATTTATCCACTGATTCCGAATCCGTTCCATCACAAAAAGCTCGAATTCTTCGATTTTTGTCGACCAAAATCAATCGACCACTATGATTATAGCCTCCTGGTGCATCCTCGTCCTCCATCGCGATATTAAAGTAATCTTCTGCAATGTCTAAAATAGCTTGTTTTTCACCCGTTACAAAATGCCATTTATCGGAAGTGACCCCTAAATTGGTCGCATATTTTTTCAATCTTGGAATCGTATCATATTTGGTATCAATAGAATGCGATAATAATAATAAGTCATTTTTTGCCTTAAATTGATTATGAATCCGCAACATAGATTTCGATAACTTTGGGCAAATAGTAGGGCAGGAGATAAAGAAGTGGTCAGAAATATAAGCCTTGCCCTCAAAAGTTTGATTATTTACTTCCATACTATCCTGATTAACAAAAGAAAAATCAGGTATTTTATGGTAAATCGTTTTACCATCCACTTCATCCTTATTACCCAAAATAGGCAATGTTTTAGGCCCTTCTTGACATGCAGTAAATATTAATAGCATACCAAATACCAAAAATAAAAGCTTCTGAAAATTATTAACTAATTTCATATTTTTTTTGACCTTAAAAGTTATTCAAAAACGCTACTAGCAAGTGCTATTTGTAATAATAATCCGTGTTATTTTGGGGTTGTGTAGAAAGCCTTATGTTAAACTTAATCCTAATTTGTAATTAAAATATTTAGTGAATGATTGTTTGATTGCTAAGATTGTTAAATTGTTGTCGTAACACTTTGTCAAACAACAATTTAACAATCAAACAATTTTAACAATCACTTACTAAAATTTAAATAAGTTACAAAGATGAATTTTTATAAAATGATGCTTTTTACACAACCCCTTACTTTATCCGAGATGCCAATCAATTTTCCTATTCCATCTCTTCCACAAAATCCATCCCTGCCTTAATACTATTCGTCATATCTACGCCTACTTGCTTAATAACGCCATCCTGTGCTTCCAAATAAGTTAAAATCTCGGAATGACTTTTTTCCGATTGCAATTTTTTCAGTTGCTGAAAGCCATTCATCCAATCCATCATTCCTTCGTCTGCTTTATCCAAATTCTCAATTAACCCATTGATTTTAGTAACCGTTTCACCTGCTAAGCTATCCTTGGCTTTTAATACTTTCTTTAATTTTTTTCTGACCTTATTAGTAGTCCCCATCATTGGCATAACTACATCATGATTGGACATAACCGCCTCCCATTTAGCATCTTCTAATTTTTGAGCTTCGGTCATTGGTTCGCCGCAAGCAAAAAGCAACACGCATAAAAATAAAAAATATCGACTCATAAATATGATTTTAAGTTTTTGCAAAAATAGGGGAAAATGCTTATTTGGTTGATTGATTTGAATAAAATTACTTTAATATTACTATTTTGAGCCAAGATAAAGACTGCTCTCAACCAACTAAACGGGGGAGATTTGAGTTTGAAAATTATAAATTGAAAATTGAAAATTGCAAAAATGACTTTTCAAGACTGGAAAAACGAAGCCAAGTATTTTACTTACAAAAATGAACATCGAATAGCTTATTGGGAAGCAGGAACAGGCCCTACCTTACTACTCATTCACGGTTTTCCAACTGCCTCTTGGGATTGGCATAAAATGTGGGCAGATTTAACTAGTCGATTTCATGTAATTGCGCCAGATATGATGGGTTTTGGATATTCTGCTAAACCTAAAAAATACGATTATTCCATTACTGACCAAGCTCGATTGCACGAAGCTTTTGTGGATTATTTGGGTATAAAACAAGCACATTTATTAGTGCATGATTATGGAGTTTCTGTAGCACAAGAAATGTTGGCGACTTTTGCAGAAAGAGGAGCAGAGGGCTTTCAAATACAGTCTTGTTGTTTTTTAAATGGCGGATTGTTTCCTGAATTGCATCGGGCAAAATTGGTGCAAAAATTACTGAATAGCCCGATTGGCGCTATATTTAATCGGTTCATTAGTAAAGGTAGTTTAAGACGAAGTTTCCATGATATTTATGGAGAGAAAAAAGCGACCGAAACAGAAATTGACCAATTTTTTCAATTGGCCTTACATAATGATGGCAAAAATATTATGCATAAACTGATTGGTTATATTAATGACCGAAAGGCAAATGCCGTTCGTTGGAAAAAAGCAATCGTTGAAGCAGCTATCCCTGTTAAGATAATCAATGGGCCATTAGACCCTGTTTCTGGAAGACATCTGGCGGATTATTGTCAAAAAATATTACCAAATCCAGATATTACCATTTTAGAGGGG
>JBGCFJ010000144.1:0-7070 GCA_045106885.1 Saprospiraceae bacterium | reverse complement strand
ATAGAAGAAAACACTTTTCTACGATATAATCAGCGGATAAGAGAAACGGTAAAAGAAGTAAAGTAACGGATGTATGGTATTGAACATGGAAAGAGTAGACGATGATGGAATGATGAATTCGACTAAAAATTGATAGTCAATTTGTTTTGTTTGCCTACCAAAGATATTATATAAATGGAAAGGATTTTCTTACAAAATTAGTTGAACTAGAAAAGGGATAAAAAACATAAGAGTTAATTATAAAACACTTTTGTGACTTCCTTTTGTGAACTTTTGATTCTTTTGTGGTTCAAAATTAGTTATTTTAATTTACCCACCTAGATGATTTATTTATATTTTTAATGGAAAAAACAATTCAAATAGGACAAACTACAGCGCATAGATACGAACGAAAATTTACCGTTTTCAATCAGCCTAAACTAGCGGTATTTACTGGTATTAAAAAACATCCTGCTTTTTTCCGAGAAATATACCAACCTCGACAAATCACCAATATATATTTAGATACGACAAAATTTCAATTTTACAAAGACAATCAAATAGGGATTGCGGATAGAAAAAAAGTTAGAATTAGGTGGTATGGGAATGTTTTGGGAAAGGTGTCTCAGCCTAAATTAGAATATAAAATTAAAGTAGGTTTAACGGGCTATAAAAAAATTTATACGCTTCCAGATTTTGAGATAGACACAGGATTTTCTAAAAATGAGGTACAATCTTTATTTGATAAAGCTAATTTGCCCATAGCTATTAGAGATGAATTGAAAGGATTAAAACCTACTTTATTAAATACTTACCAGCGTACTTATTTTCAATCTTTAGATAAATACTTTCGGTTGACTTTTGATGAAAGGTTAACCTATTATCAATTAAGACCGACTAATAATCAATTTTTGGCGAAATCTAGGGAAAAAGAATTACAAGTTTTGGAATTAAAATATGCACCTGAACAAGAGCAAAGGGCTAGTCAAGTGGCAAGTTTGTTGCGGTATCGCTTGGATAAAAAATCTAAGTATGTTTCTGGGATTGATAGTTTTAGAGGATGATTGATAAAACGAAAGTTGGATGCTGTATTTAATTCTCCACAAATTTATTACCCCCACGAATTATCTCCTTTCTTGACTGTATATTATTTAAAGATAAGCACGCAAAGTAATAGAAATTCGTTTCTCCGTATACTTTTTAAATGGAGTCGAAAATGTTAGTGTTCATTATGATAATAGGTTAATTATTAGGCTATTCTTATTTACCATTCTCTCCAATCATCGAGATAATCATCATCTTCATTTAATCCAATAATTTCCCCCATTTTGTAGAGTACCTCGCAAAGCCCTTCTCTTTCATCTGTGTCGATGGTACTTTTAATGTTGGTAGTGCTATAAATGTAAGGCTATAATATTTTATAAACTCAATGTTTCTTATGGGGTTTACTTAGACATAGCCTTACAAATGTAGCACTACCTTAATGTTTTCATCATGTTCAATTTGATTGAAATTATTGACTGATTTTTCAAAAATGGATAAGCGTATTTTTTCTGACGTATCGTCGGGTAATAAAATTAATTCTTCCCTTAAACGATTTAGTTCAGCTATTAAATGAGGCTCTAAATCTTCATAACATACAGGTAGAAAATCTTTAAATTTTAAAGAACTTAATTCATTTTTTTTCATGGGTATTATTTTTAAAAAAGTTTTAACTGCGGCGATTTAAACGAATTATGCAATTCTAAATTATAACTAAAAGTAGGCTGCTCTTTCATATATAATTGCCGAGCAATCCGAAATTGTTCTTTAATAATATTGGCTATATTGCCTTCTCCACTCATTCGTTTGCCATATTTTTTACTAGCTAACTCTCCACCATGACAGTCTCGAATACGATTCAAAACCCTATCTGCTCGGTCAGGCATCGTCTTCCGAATCCAATCTTCAAAAATAGTCGCCACATCGCCATCTAATCGAACAATGGTATAACCAACTCGCCTGGCTCCTAAATCGGCGGCGGTTTTAACCATTTTTAGAATTTCATTATCATTTAACACTGGAATAATTGGTGCCATCATCACCATCGTTGGAATGCCATTTTTGGCGAGTGTTTCTACTGTTTTTAGCCGTTGTGCAATAGTAGCGGTACGAGGTTCTAAATATCGTCTTAATTCTTCTTGTAGGGTAGTAATAGAAACAGCGACTCTTACTAAATTATGCGCTGCCAACTGTTTTAAAATATCTAAATCCCGTAGTATCAACCTGTTTTTAGTAATGATACTTACGGGATGTCGCTATTTCCAAAATGTTTTGAGAATGTCTCGGGTGATTTCTAATTTGCCCTCTATTGGTTGATAACAATCGGTATTGCCAGAAAGCATGACGGGCGTTGCTTTCCAATTTTTATGTTTTAATTTTTGTGCTAGTAAAGTAGCAGCATTTTTCTTGACTAAAATCTTACTCTCAAACTCCAATCCTGCCGAATAGCCCCAATAATTATGTGTATTCCGAGCATAGCAATAAATACAGCCATGTTCGCATCCCTGATAAGGATTCATAGAATGTGTTGCTGGAATATCTGGGCTGATGACTTTATTTAATATCGTTTTTGGATAAACTTCAATAAATTCTGTTGGAATATCTGCTTTTTCTTCTACTGCCCAATCCACAGGATTTTCATCATAGACCAAGTTATGAAAGCGATTGGCAGGGTTAATTTGTGCGCCTCTGCCTTTGATATATGGATTGGAGTTAGTCATTGAAATAGATTGATTTTTGAATTATATAAGCACTCAAAAACTGATAGGTAAAACTACGAATTATTTTAATTTAAAACAAATTATATTTTTAAATAAAAAAAAACACAAATAATTACATTTTTTGATACTAAAATATGTTAAAGATGTTAATACGAACAACGCTGCCCGCCAAAATTCCGTTATAAAGCATCATACCCTTATTGTACAAGATACACCGACTGACATGAATAGAAAATTATATAAAGCTGCCTATAATAATGTCCTAGACAAAAAGTATTTCTACCGTCATTTAATCCTTTTTGTGATTGGGAATTTTGCGCTATTTTTTCTAAGCCTACAATCTTGGACGCCTTCCATTTTTTACTTACTGACTTTAATTTGGATTCGTGTTCTAGCCTTACATTTTGCGAATGCTTACCCCGAAGTCGTTAAAGATTTTGGTTTCAAAGACGAAACAGCAGAAGAAAGGGAAATTGATAAAGAAATGAAGCGGATTAAAAAACGACAGAAAGCAGCTAAAAGAAGAAAAGATAGCCAAGAACAAATGACAACAGAATTACCTCTAAAACCCATTTTTACGAGTACTAGGAATAAAAATTATGAAGACCAGGATTTGGTTTAGTTGACGTTCTGTATATAATCTATTCCTATAAATCCGTTGGATCTTTAATCCGTTGGGGAAATTTTAAACATTACTCAACAACCTATCTTTAATCCTTGTTACTCCTACCAATTAGCGATAAGTTTGCAGCTATATTACCAACCGCTCTATCGTTCCATCCTATAAGGGTGGAAAGGAAAGTCCGGACAACGTAGAGTACTACGCCATCTAACGGATGGGGTTTTGACTTCGGTCAAGATACAGAGAGTGTCGCAGAAAATAACCGCCTTTTTTAGTAGGCAATACTTCAGTTTCCAGTAGGCAGTTCTGCTTACTGTTTACTGTCAACTGCATACTGAATTGGTAAGGGTGAAAATGTGCGGTAAGAGCGCACGACGCTGCTAGGTAACTAGTGGGGTGGATAAACCTCGTGGGTTGAAATGCCATGTATACCTCGACTCCTAGAGAATTAGGTTGCTCGCTTAATTATATGAATTTTCGAATTCATATTGTCGGGGAGGGTAGGCAGCTAGAGGCAATTCGTAAGGATTGCCCCAGATAAATGATAGAGCTATTTTCTTTCGGGAGAATAGACAGAATCCGGCTTATAGGTGGGTAATTATTTACAAGATGACAGGATTTTGCAGGATTAACAGGATGTTAGATAGGTCGTAATTTATGACTTTATGACGATATGTTGATTTTACAAAATTTTGTACTCTTGTTATGTGGTAGCATAAAATCCGTCCAAATTCCGTTAAACCTTGTTTAAATCCGTAACGAATCCTCCTAGTTCGTCTATTTTATGCCATCCCGTCCGCTTTGCGGTTCACTCGCTTGAATGTCCACAGGACATTCACCCTGCAAGAGCGCTCGCTCATCCTGTAATCAGTATCGCCTACGAATCAATCCAAACTCTCGCCACATTTGCAAATCAGGTGCTTTGGTACTAATTTTTACGGGCGTTTTTTTCACAGGATGTATAAAAGCCAGCTCATGGCAGTGCAAATAAATAGAAGCATCATCATTCGGGTATTCCGCACCATATTTTACATCGCCCTTAATCACACAACCAATAGTCGCTAATTGTACTCGAATCTGATGGGAACGCCCTGTTTCTGGATGCACTTCTAATACAGTATGGTCACCTAAAGCACCGATGACTTTATAAGTAAGGCTAGATTTTTTAGCTTTGGCAGTTCTTCGACCAATTTTATGGTAAGCTTTAGTTTTATTTTTAGTCGTATCTTTTAGTAAATAATGGACTAAGGTATCTTCTAATTCTGGCGGCCGACTTTGCGTAATCGCCCAATAAGTTTTATCTACTTTTCTATCTCGAAATAATTCATTCATTCTCGTCAATGCCTTACTCGTTCGTGCAAAAACAACGACACCACTAACAGGACGGTCTAATCTATGAATAATCCCTAAAAAGACATCGCCGGGTTTATTATAACGGTCTTTGATGTATCTTTTTACCCAATCTGCTAAAGTTCTATCTCCTGTGGAATCTCCTTGTACCAATAATCCTGCTGGTTTGTACACCGCAATTAAGTGATTATCTTCGTGTAAGACCCGTATAGTTAAATCCATTTTCATAAATGCAAAAGTACGATTTTATTATAATAGTCAACAGGCATTAGTCAATAGTACATTGGTCATTAGACTTATGGACGATTGATATAAATATTGAATGAGTAAATGAGATAAGGGGCGAGGAAAATAATAACCTACCAGCCTGGCGGATTCTTTTTACTTTTAGCTACGTTAAAATTATTCAACGTAGCAACGGCTATGCTGAATAATTTTGCCTTGCTAAAAGAAAAAATAACCTCGTCATTTCTGGTAGGTTATTTATTGCCTCGCCCCTAATGATTAAATATTGAACTTAAAGATAAAGCACAAAACTGAGAACTTGCCTCATTATTTATTCATTTTAGAGATTTGGCAAAAAATCACCTACGCAACAATACTATATGTTTTAAAAAAATAATTCGTGGGGCTGTATAATTCGTGGGGAATTTCGCTACTAATTTTCCCCACGAATTTACGTAGGTTATTTCTTTCGTTTTCCTTACCATTTATTCATCTACTCATTGAGAACTTTAATGACTATTGACCTAATGACCAATGACTTATTTAATCGCCCTCGTCATTTCTCGTTTCCCCAGTGGTCCTTTCAACGCTTCAATTTGAAAACCAACTGCTTTCAAAGTACGCTTAACCACTCCTTTGGCACAATAAGTAACCAAAACACCATCCTCTTTCAAGGCTTTATACATCGTGCCTAAAACATCAGCTTCCCATAATTCTGGTTGAGAATTAGGGGCAAAGGCATCAAAATAAATGATGTCAAATTGATGGTCATAATCAATGACTTCAAATTTTATTTGTTGTTTGATAAATTGAAATTGTTCGGTAATAGGTAAGCTTGTTGCCCATTTAGAAGAATGCATTTGTAGAAAATGGGCTGGAGAAACTTCGTCGTTTAAAAGGGTAGGATAGTTTAAAGCCGTTGCTTGTTGCATTGAAATAGGGTAGGCTTCGATAGCGGTATATTGAATGGCTAAATCTCTTTTTGTTGCTTCCAATAAAGTCATATAGGCATTTAAACCTGTACCGAAACCAATCTCTAAAATACTAATTTCTTTTTGAACAACTGCTTTAAAGCGTAAAGCTGCATTAATAAATACATGTTGCGTTTCCTGAATAGCACCATATTTAGAGTGATAGCTAACGCCATATTGCTCAGAAAAAAGAGAATGAGAACCGTCTGCTGTTTCGAATAGAGAGTTGGGCATAGAGTGGAGGGTTATCAGTTGCGAGCTGCCAGTTTCCTGTTGCCAATTTCGAATTTTCTAAACTGGTAACAGGCAACTGGCAACAGGCTACGCTGCTTGCAAATTACTACGAATTCCATCAACCGTAATATCTAGATGAGACGTATCAAAAACAGAGATGCCGTCTTGTATCAGTAAAACTTGTGGGGATTGATGTTGGACACCAAAAACTGCTGCTATAGCATTGGATATATTTCTATAGTTCAATAAATCTAAATAGTAAGCATCAATTTCACCATCAGCAAAATCCCATTTACCTTCTACTCGATGTTTTGCCATAGAGCTAATTGGGCAAGTTGTACTATGCTTAAAAATCAGACAAGGGACTGATTTAGATTTTTCAATAATTTTGTTAAGTTGCTTTTCACTAGTTAAAGCTGTCCAGTTCATCTGAAAGAATTTATTATGTTTGGTGAATATTGAGAAATCAGAAGTCAGACCATCAATTTCATTGATTGTCAGAAGTCAGATAAAAATATTAATGCTAAAGCATCCTATTTTTGCTAAAGTCTAAATAGGACAGGGTAATCTGACATCTGACAGAAAAATTTATTTTTCGGTCTGACTTCTGACCTCTTTTACTTAAAATTAAAAAACCATTACAAAAATGCAATGGTTTTTTAATCACTATAAATGATTGATATAGAAGTATTCTTTTGCAAGAATTGCATTTCTATTTATTCAACAACGCTAGTGCTAGTCTGGTTCATAGAAAAATCACTTGGACAGCCAACTCCTTTATTACAAGACTGACTTGCAAAGGTAAAAGCTACTAAAATGACTAGTGGGATTATTTTTTTTGCTAATTTCATCGCTATTAATTTATTTTTTGATTGAATAATTGTAGTAATTTTCAATTTAGAATTTAAAATTTTCAAAAAAGCGTCA
>JBGCFJ010000143.1:0-2825 GCA_045106885.1 Saprospiraceae bacterium | reverse complement strand
ACTGCTTCTTGAACAGTGTTGAATACAGGTTTGTCTAAGTGTACTTGACCACCTTTTCCTGGCGTCACACCACCTACAACATTCGTCCCATATTCTATCATTTGTCCAGCATGGAAAGACCCTTCTTTCCCAGTGAATCCTTGAACAATAACCTTAGATTTGCTATCTAGTAAAACAGCCATATTTATTATTTTTTATTACAGGATGATAGGTCATTAAAATTCAAAAACTGATGCGTATTTCAATTTATAATAAGCTATACTATCATCATTTTATATTCAGTAAAATATTAATACGTTCTTTATTCGTTAAAACAGCGCAAATATATGATATTTTATACTTTCAAAAAGTTATAAAACCAACTCCCTGATAAAATAATTTATCTTACTCTTCTTCTCTAACAATCACAAAGACATCCTCATTTTTCTTCTTCATGTAATACTTTTCTCTAGCAAATTTTTCTTTATTCAACGCTATATCTTTTGCGGCTTCTCTTACTTCTACAATTTTTTCCTCATAAAAAATCTTATCCGATTTTAATTTATCCAAGGATTGCTGCAATTGATACTGTGTCCATACATTATGCTTATCAAAAAAAATTAACCAAGCAAAAAAGAATACTAATACTAAAAAATAGCGATTCCTAATTGGAGCGGGAATTTGCCTGATAAGTGGTTTAAAAGGATTATTTCTAATTTTCTTTGCCATAGTATTTATAAGGATTTCAGGGTTGAAAATTGTAAGGATTGAGGGCATCACTCCTACTCCATTCCTATTCATTTAGAAAAATCCTCAATTTAGCAAAAAAAGTTGCCAGTTGCCAGTTCGTTCTAGAAAACGGGCAACTGGTAACTGCTAACTGGTAACTGTTTTATCCCAATAAAGCTCTACCTGGATAAACTCCAGAATCGCCTAATTCTTCTTCAATTCTCAATAACTGATTATATTTTGCAATTCTATCAGAACGAGAAGCGGAACCAGTTTTGATTTGTCCAGTATTTAAAGCAACTGCTAAATCTGCAATCGTTGTATCTTCTGTTTCTCCAGAACGGTGACTCATCACACTAGTAAATCCATTTCTAGTCTCCATATTTACGTCATCAATCGTTTCTGTTAATGTACCAATTTGTTTCACTTTAATTAAGATAGAAGTCGCACTACCTTCGTCGATACCTCTTTGTAAACGTTCTGTATTCGTTACAAATAAATCATCTCCTACTAATTGTACTTTCTTACCTAATTTTTTATTTAAAGCTTTCCATCCTTTCCAATCATCTTCATCCAAACCATCTTCAATAGAGAAGATAGGATATTTATTTACCCAATCTGCCCAATAAGCAACCATATCAGAAGAAGACAATTTATCTCCAGTAGATTGGTGGAAGTGATATACTTTTTCTTTAGAATTATAAAATTCAGAAGCTGCTGCATCCATTGCAATCATCACATCTTCACCTGGTCTATATCCCGCGTTTTCGATTGATTTCAAGACAATTTCTACTGCTTCTTTATTAGACTTGATATTTGGTGCAAAACCACCTTCATCTCCTACGTTGGTAGAATATCCTTTCTTCTTTAATACACTTTTTAAGCTATGGAATATCTCTACGCCCATTCTCAACCCTTCAGAAAAGAAGTCTGCGCCAACAGGAACAACCATAAATTCCTGAAAATCAATGCTATTATCTGCATGAGAACCACCATTTAAGATATTCATCATGGGAACAGGTAAAACATGTGCATTTACGCCACCAATATATCTGTATAACGGTTGACCTGCTGCTGCTGCTGCTGCTTTAGCAACTGCCATAGAAACACCCAAGATAGCATTAGCACCAAGCTTTGACTTATTAGGTGTACCATCCAATTCAAGCATAATATTATCAATGTATATTTGCTCAAAGATGTCTACCCCAATCAATCCCTCTCGGATAATTTCTTCAATATTCTTACAAGCATTCAATACTCCTTTTCCTAAGAAACGCTTTTTGTCACCATCTCTTAATTCTACCGCTTCATACTTTCCAGTAGATGCACCAGAAGGCACTGCTGCTCTTCCAAAATGTCCATCATCTGTTAATACCTCTACTTCAACCGTAGGGTTTCCTCTAGAATCTAAAATTTCTCTGGAACGAATATCTAAAATATTACTCATAATTTTTAAAGTTAGTAGTAGGGTTTACTTAAAATAATCCCTAGATTTTTGCAATAAATTTTAAAACTAATTTGGTTACTTGTATCGGGCGAAAGGCAAAAATTAGTTTAAAATAAAATATTACTTCTTTTCTTTTTCCATTAAGTCTATAAAAAAGTCAAATAAATATCGAGAATCATGTGGTCCAGGAGATGCTTCTGGGTGATATTGTACCGAGAAAGCATTCTTTCCAACCACTCTAATTCCTTCAATAGTATCATCATTCAAATTCTTATGGGTAATTTCTACCTTATCACTATTCGCCTTAATTGCATCTGGGCTAACACCAAAACCATGATTTTGACTAGTAATCTCACATTTTCCAGTAATAATATTCTTTACTGGGTGATTGATTCCTCTATGTCCGTGGTGCATTTTATAAGTAGGAATGTCTATTGCTAGGGCTAAAATTTGGTGACCTAAACAGATACCAAATAAAGGCTTATTTTTCTTTAGAATTGCTTTTGCTGTTTTCACTGCATACTTCATCGGTGCAGGATCACCAGGACCATTCGATAAAAAGTACCCATCAGGTTTAAATGCTTCTAATTCTTTAAAAGGCGTCTTCGCAGGAAATACTTTGATGTAACAATCTCTACCAGCAAAGTTTTCTAGGATACTTTTTTTGATA
>JBGCFJ010000142.1:0-5317 GCA_045106885.1 Saprospiraceae bacterium | reverse complement strand
GTAATGAACTTACTTAAGGGAGTGGCCTCTGGTAAAGGGCAATATGGGTTTGTGCCTATGGACTATCAAAATAAAGCAAAAATAGCAGTTGATTTAGGAATAGATTGTATTTTAAAAACGCAAATTCGAGAAGCAGGTGAACTCAAGGTCTGGTGTGCTCAACATGATGAAAAAACCTTAGCACCTGCATGGGCAAGAGCGTATGAACCTCCTTCTCTGTCAGGTAGCGAAAGTGTCGGAATACTTCGTTTTTTAATGTCTATTGACAATCCTTCTCCCAAAATGATAGCTGCTATTGAAGGAGGGATAAACTGGTTTAAATCAGTAGCTATCACCGATTATCGCCTAGCCGAAAAACTCAATCCTGATGGCAGAACAGAACGTTTGTTGTTGGCTCATCCAAATGCGCCTTTATTATGGGCAAGATTTTATGAATTAGGCACCAATCGTCCATTATATGTGGACCGTGATTCCAAATTTAGATATAGCTATAATGAAATCAGCTACGAACGGCGTAGTGGATATCGGTATCTTGGGGATTGGGCAAAAGAATTAATTGAAGTTGAGTATCCCGTATGGAAAGCTAACTATGTTACTAGAAAAGAACAAAACAAACCACCTATTTTAACCAGTACCGACGTTGGTGGTACCGAAGAAATACCACTTTATAAAGGCAACATTCCCAATAATAAAAACGAGCTGAATACAGAGAGAATAGAATATCGAAAAAAAGGTGGTCGAGCCATTCACAATGTAGCCATTCCTACTTTAACTATTTTTAAACCTAAATTTCCAAATGGGAAAGCGGTTATTATTTGTCCAGGAGGAGGCTATGCAAGATTGGCTTTCGATAAAGAAGGAGTCTTAGTCGCACAAGCCTTAAATAGAGATAGTATTACTGCCTTTGTGCTAAAATATCGGATTCCTCAAGACGACATCAATATGGATAAGTCTATTGCACCCTTGCAAGATGCACAACAAGCCATTCGGTACGTTCGAAAGCAGGCCTCCTTTTTTGATGTCAATCCTAATCAAATAGGCATTATGGGGTTTTCTGCTGGTGGACATTTGGCGGCTTCCGCAGCTACTCATTTTACTACTTTAGCCGATATTACTGAATCAGATACGACTTCTGTTAGACCAGATTTTACTATACTTATTTACCCAGTTATTAGTTTTACGGATACACTCACTCATTTAGGGTCTCGTAGAAATTTAATTGGCGACAATCCGACTCTTTCCTCGATTACACATTGGTCATTAGAACAACAAGTTTCAGCTACTACTCCACCTACTTTTTTAATACATGCTGGAAACGATAAAGGAGTACCCGTAGGTAATAGTCTTGCTTTCTATCAAGCTTGTTTGGATAAAAACGTTTCTGCAGAAATGCACTTATATCCTAAAGGTGGTCATGGTTTTGGGATGTATAATCCTACAACAAATGATGATTGGATGCAACGATTGATTAATTGGATGCAGCGGCTTTAAGTGAAGTATGAAGTCGTAAGACGTTGATTATCAAATGCCAAAAAATCATAACGGTCTACTTTATTTTTCACGTTTCACTAAGCTTTAATTCCAAGGCCTATAAAATTTTTCATTCTAACCTATCACTTAATCCTTCCGAAAATAGCCTGTTTGATTGGTAAATATAGTTTTTCCTTTTTAGAAGCGAGAAGCGAGAATAGAGATAGATTTCGTTTAAAAAAAAAAAAAAATCGTTTTTATTTTAACGGACTTCCTCTCTACTCTCTGTTCTCGCTTCTAAACAGTGTGCATCATAGTAAAAAATTATTCAGGTTCGCTAAAAGTGGGAGCATCGATATCCATCTGTTTAGAATAAAAATGTATTGCACTGTCATTCATGTACGGGTGTGAATTACGTATCAACTCCATCATTTCGGCACCTGCCAGCAGCACTGGGCCATAACCATGAGCAGCATACGGCGAAACTGGGCGGTGATAATAGAAAGCTGGGTCAAGGGCCATGCCCGTACCCACACAAGTTCCTTCCACCTGACCTTGTGTATTTACTTTAGAGGCAACGCCATTCCAAGCAAGGCAAACCATAGGGCCATAAATTGCTGCCTCGACATAACCTCGATTGATTGCTCGGGCAATAGCATAGGTACAAATTGCTGTTGCCGAAGTTTCCAAGTAGGAATCGTTCTTATCCAAAAGTTGATGCCATAAGCCTTTAGCCGATTGATATTTTGACAAGCCTCTTATGTGTTTTTGTAGTAATTGTAGCACCTTATTGCGCCCTTGATATGGTACAGGCAAGACCTCTAGCAACTCAACCATGGACATAATTGCCCAACCATTAGCGCGTCCCCAATGAAACTGGGGGTGCGTATCCATACGCTGAATCCAGCCGTGCAAAAATAATTCCTTATCGGTATCAAACATGCGTTTGGAAAACTGGAGTACTTGTTTTACAGCATCATCGAAATATTTAGTATTACCCGAATATTTACCCATATAGGCAAGGGCGGGTACAGCCATAAATAAATCGTCAAGCCATAGGGAATTTCTCATGGGACGATTTCGGGCAAGGGTACCATCTTCCAGTCGAAATTGCGAATGGCTAATGTAATTTATATAGTTTTTAATCATGGGATTTAGATCTCCTTCAAAGCCATTGATTTTGGTCTTTATCATAGCTACACACATGGCACCAGCATCGTCTAGTACATGGGGGTGTAGTACTGATTGCAGCGGATGTGTGGCATTCGGATTATTGACCTCCAAGACCTGCATTTTTGGGTATAAATTCAGAATGAGTTGTATTCGGTCTTTAGTATAGTCTGTGAATTTATGCTTACCAGTCGCATTGCCTGCAAGAAGCATCCCTGCGTAGGTAACCCCCCATTCATAACTTATTAGTCGAAAATCTCCAGGCTTAAAAGCAAGGCTACCTTTCGAGCTTAGATTAGTAAAATCATTGATAGTCTGTCCTGATGATACATCGATGATTGCTGCTGGTGTATTTTGTTCGAGGTAAAAATGAACCTTATCCAGCACCTTGCTTATGCCTTCCACACTTGGTATGTCATACGAAGTGTTATATTTCGGTTGTAGTAGATGTAAAGGCGTGTTCGAGTCGTTAATAATGTCCATCTCGGTTCTATCTGATAGTTAATGAATGCTTAAATGGGACTAAACCAGTAATATAAAGATGCTGTCCCTGACCTTTGATTGACCCAAAATGGGTTGAATAAACCTCTCCATCTAAACGATTGACATTCCTATGTTCAACTGCTCCTGGTCCCACTTCGACAGTATCACCTTCAAAAGTATATTTCGCCCACCCATTTTCCAAAAAGAAATCTTTTTCCTTTTCTCCCTGCAATACGCCCTCAAAATGACCACCTTTCTTAAAACAAAGGTCTAAGGTAATCTCCACATTTTCAGTTCCACCAATTTCTATATCCATCTGGAAGGCATTGTCAATTTCTTCAATTATAATTTTAGTCTCCAAAATCAACGTGGTTTTTGGCCTCTTCTCGAAGTCCATTTTACTCCAAAATCTTCCATCTAGGGATTCCGTTAGCGCATAATCTCCATTTTCGTTTCTTTTGTTAACAGGCATTGGTTCATAATAATAGGCTTCTTTCTTTTCCTTTAGTATGTATTTATTGTCTATCTTCTGAAGACCGTCACTTCTTACGTAGCCTGTATTGAAAAAAGAGGTGGAAAGACGGGCATATTCCAATATGGCTTTTCCCTTTCTGAATGTAAAAAAAGTGGGATTACAAGACCTCCCAGATGCTACCGTTAATGGTAAATCATTACCCCCAAAAATGGAGGCGGTGATAATTCCTCTTTTAATTCTAACTAGGTCTGATGCTTTAAAATGTTTAGTGTATGTTGTGGGTAAATTTTCCCCCTTAGGCATTGCTCTTTTTAAGATTGAACTAGCCATAAAATGAGGCAAAGCACTATCGAGTACATGCCTGTCGAAACCTGCAAACGCTTCTATTTTTCTGGCAATCGAGGCAAAGAAATCGTTGTTCTTATGTATCGCCATATATCGGTAGGTCCTATATATTGTCCAGCTAGATATGGGTTTGAATTGGTCTTGTCTTCTTGAATCTAGGCTCACTAGTTCACCATTTGCTTCCATGTAATAATAGTTAGCAACTAAATTCCTAGAAACGATTTCAAAAAATGCTGGACGATTCAATATTTCACCTATTGTAATAAAAGCCTCATTTTCAACCACCGCATAATTTCTGCTTCTTTCGGGATAATTACCGTCCGCATTTTGATAAATTCCTTCTGCTAGCCATTGGTCTATCCTTTCCACATATTTTTTGTCACCATATAACTTAAAGAGTTTGGCTAAAATAGAAGATATTTCCCATCTGTGATTAGGAGTATGCACACCGCCAGTTCTAATTCCTTCTCCTGCTGCTTGTAAGAATTCATCAAGCTTAGATTTTATTGCACCCAGTTCTAGGTTGTCATTTTCCTTAAGAATCATGGCCGAAGAACACAATGAATCCAATAAAAAGGCAGTATCAGGGGGAGATTTCCTATTTCCTCCGGCGTCAAGCGTACCATTAGGGTATTGCAATTTATATAATTTTTCTAGGGTACTATTCATGACTTTTAGTACATCCCTTGATTCATAATAAGAGGACTTAGAGTGTGAAAAAGCAGCGGTCAATTTTGAAAATGCTCCGCTGAGATTACGATAGTATTGCCTTCTTTGTGTGGAAGATAGATTTTGCAGAATGCGCTCAACTGATTTATCGTTGGCTTTCACTAATCTATTTAACATTAATTCATCAATTGAATCTTTGACATCATTTGAATTTCCAAAAATATTTGGAGGAAGCAAGATAGCAGCGACGCCAATAGCACTCGTTTTAAGAAATGCTTCTCTACTAATTTTTTTCATAATCTTTTATTTAATAAAATGGGTATTATGTAACCTACTATAGCATCTAGCTATCCCTATAAAATGGTAATTGGTTGATAATTTAGTGTTTGTGTACACCTACACCCTATTAGGAATGAAAAGATAATAAATGTTACTTCTTGGGCTTAGTCATTTTTATGTCTTAGCGTTTTAAAAAACTAGTGCATAGCCAAGCTATGGACTCTTTTTTTAAAACGCTAAGACTGGAAAAGGGCAAGCCAAAGTGTAACATTTATTGTTTTTTCATTCCTTAGTAGTCCGTCAAGATGATAGTGTCGGGTTGTATTTGGATGAATTTTGAAGTTGTACTAGGCAAAAAACGCAGACATAGCCTTTGCTATGGCGAGTATTTTTAACGACGTACAGCTTTAAAAGTCGCCAAATTAC
>JBGCFJ010000141.1:0-4939 GCA_045106885.1 Saprospiraceae bacterium | reverse complement strand
CCAAATCAAATCGTTCAGCAGTAGCAGTCATTTCTTTAGGTCGAAAAAGAATGTCCTCTGAATTAACCACTGCCCCTAAATAAGTTAAAGTACCTTCTCCTTTAAATCCTTCATTACTCAAGTCCAATGCCCCCTTATAATTACCAATCCCCTTATACGTAGGATAACCTGTTTCTGGCGTATTGGTTGAAAAACCAAGAGATTGGTCTTCTTTTAGGACTAAAGTCTCCTCGAAATCTGGAAAAATATTAGCCGAATACATCTTCCCCTTAAAATGTAAATCATCCTTAGTGAAATTATCTAAACTATTAAAACTAAAAGGTTCTAATTTAAAATAGAAAGAATCTCTCGTATATAAACTATCTCTATCATAAAATACATAGGAGCCTCCTTTACTTTGAAAAGATGGAAAAATAGGAATGTCTTCTTTTCCCGATTTATTAGAAGGCGCATCAATGAGTAAAATACCTGTCAAGTATTCAATTTCACTATCAATAGCTTTAGCTATCGCATGCCCTTTATCATCCGAATCTCCAGTAGGTACAAATAAATTAAAATAGCGAACAGAATCTAGTTCTACATTAAATTTATCATAGTTAAAACTAAAATCTTTTCCTTGAAAAACGCCATAAGCAGCAAAGAGGCGTCCGTCAAATTCCATATCTCTATTATTCTTTAACAACATTGCCTTACCAGCAGGTATAGCTCCTACTTTTTGTTTCTGACTCAGTTCTATATTTTTCACCCCATTCATCACCATATCATTACTATTCAAGTCAATTATCGCATTGGCACGATTGGATTGAGAAATAATCTTCAAATAGTCAAAATCTACTTTTTGCCGACTAGCATCTGCATAATGAAATACTTTATCTTTTACTTCAATCATCTCCGAGTCCTCATCATAATTGATAAATCCCTTGGAAACCATATCATAAAGGAGTGATTCAATACTTTTTACATTAAATCTTGGATTCATCCTTTTCGCATAAGCATCTGCATCTACAATATTAGATTCCTCCATATCTGCGAAAATTTTCAAAGTAGAAATAGGATTTTGAGAACCAATACTTTGCATTCGGCGATAAACAGTCAGCGAGAAATATTTCAAGGATTCAAAGGCAACTTGTTCATCTGCACTTTTACCTACAGCTATAGCCTGTCCACCCACCGTAATGGAGTCTTGATCAATATGCCAAGTCAATTTATCAGAATCCATATTTAATTGATGAAAAGAAGTAAAAAATGGATTTCTATCACTTCCTCTTTCTCCCCTCGTAAACGAAACAACTCTATTGGGAATATCAAATCGTAAGTTTACGGAAGGGTGGACGATGGAATCTTGTCCAGAAAAAAGACCAACTTCAACCCCAGCACCAGTAATCAATTCTCCTTTTTTGATGGTAAAATTTTCTGATCTAGCACTAAAAATCAATTCTTCTTTTTCATTATAGAGCAGAATTCTTGCAGGAGCATCTTTACTTCCACTCCCCAAAACTGAAGTACCCTGTAAATTAAATTTACCAATATATTTAATCCCAGGCCCCAGGTTATCTATCTCTAATACATCTTTATCAGAATTAAATCGAGGAAAGGAATTAATTTGCCCAGAAGCAACTAATTTATCTTGAAATCTACCTTTAATAGAGTCTTCCTGAAAAAAAGTTGGATAATGCAGTACTGCTTCCTCAATTTGATAAGCTGTTTTTTTAATTTGATTCTTGTAAGTCCCCAAACTACAATAATGATCTCTAGTCAAACCATGTCTTTCCCAGCTCACTATACCTTTTGTTCCTCTCCATAAGTTCTCCAATGGATAAAAAATACCGCTAGTTTCTTCAATTAATAAAGAATCTTTGTTCCTAGAAGCCAATAAATCTAAATCATTAAAAATGACCTTCGGAATCCGATTATCATACGTCAAGTTAAAGGAGTCGGCTAAAGTAATCCAAGAGATTCCTCCGCTTGTTGAATACTTTAATGCATTATGTTCAAAGAGTTGAGTAGAAAATGCCAAATAATCTTTAATCGGTTTCAATCGCCTTCTTTCTATATCATCAAACAATCCATGCAATACTTTATGCCAATCCATAAATCGCTGCGGTGCATTTTGAACTTTTTTAATATGGGTCAAACTCGTTAAATAGTCACTAAAATAAGGGCTTGCAGTCATTTTCAGTGCCAACATTCTATTGCACGTACTCATTATCGTATCTTGCTCTTCCACGGTAAAACTCCCTCCTTTAAAACGTTTTCCAAATTCAGAAAAAATCTCATCCATTATTTTCCGCTTACTGGAAGTCATGTAATCTTTCAATTCTCCAAAAAATTGATTTTGATTTTCTGAAAAAGATTCTAATCGTTGTGCTTCTAATTGGGCTACAAAACCAAAAATAAACAAAGAAAAAAGTACTATTCTTTTAATCATATTGCTATAATTATAATGCTTTTAAAAGTGAAATTAAAATTATGTTCAATTGAACAACGAGATAATCAGAAAAAGAAAATTGACTTATAGACGAAGTAATAAAGTGTTTAACGACAAGCAAAATGCCAAATCAGACATATTCAGGGCAAGTTCGAAGGATGTTATCCAATAAATACCTAGTGCAGTAGGCAGTAAAAAATAGGCAGTTTGCAGTTAGTTCAGTTCATTGATAATCAATTAATTGCGCTAATTAAAAACTATTACTTACTTAATGCTCAAACCACTAGAATTACTAAAAAGGTTAATAACAAGTACTAAAATAGGAAAAAGAGTTAGCCTACCCTAAGTTGCTGAGAGCGTTAAAATGTTGTAAAATAGTTATATTGTTCTATTGATAATGAAACTAAAAAATCTCGCCTAAAGGATTATCTAGAGCTATCAACATAAAACAATACAAGAATTGTCAGCAATCTGAATTACTTAGTAACGAGGAGCTAATAAATGTGCATTCTTGGGTAGCTTATTTTTTTCTTAGTTTTCTCTTGAAAGAAGGAGTATTGTTGATACTACGATTTAAAGAGGAAAAGAAGAGAAAAAGAAGCAATCAAGAGTGTATCGTTATTATTTCTGAGTTTTCACTTAATTAATTGCATACACATCCACTCTCCTTTCTGCACTACTTTTTTAATGGAGAAACCTATCTTCTCAAGGGTACTTGTCATTAAATCAACATCTGAATGCAAAAAACCAGATATCAATACTTGGCCAGTTTCTTTTATCTTTAGAAATAACGAAGGAAGGGAATTTAAAATTACATTTCGATTGATGTTTGCTAGAATTATATCAAACTCATCTTCTTTTACTACGGAAAGTTCACCAAGGCGGGTTTCTACTTGCTCAATATTATTTTTTTGGCAATTTTCTAGGGTATTTTCATGAGAAAGGGGGTCGTAGTCAATAGCTAAAATCGAATTAGCGCCCATTTTTGCAGCTAAAATAGCTAAGATACCTGTACCACAACCATAATCAAATACTTTTTTATCTTGGAAATCAAGGCCTCGCATAATTTCCATCATAGATAAGGTAGTCTCATGATGTCCTGTACCAAAAGCCATCTTAGGATTGATTGTAATTTCGTGTTTTACATTGGCAAAACTTGGATGAAAATCAGCACGGATACCACAAAAATCATCAATTTGAATAGGTTGAAAATTAGACTCCCAAACAGAATTCCAATTTTGCTGTGGAATGAGCTTTACTTTATAAGAGAAATCAAATTGATCTGCTAAATTTTTAATAATTGTTTCCTCAAATTGGTTTTCAGGTATGTAAGTCTTAAAACCAAAATCATTTTCCTCAAATCCATTATAATTAGATTGACTCAAGATAGCAATGATAATATCTTGCATTTCTGCACTAGAAGTAACACTCACTTTATAATAATTCATAGAATAATGGAAGTCTTGAATTTTTCAAAATGATTTTCATCCACAATAATCTACCGCTTCAAATTTCAAGCGGCAAAAGTACACAATCAGTTTAGAAATGACAATGGCTAGGCGTCATTCAAATTGAGTTATTACAAATAGTTATTCTTTTATAGAAGACTTCCTGTTTTCAACCTATTACAATAAATATTCATTTTTATAATTTAACGACTTTGGCAAGAACCTTGCTATATTACTAGCAGTATATACATACAATTTAAGCTCATCCCAAACCGACCCTTATAAAAAAATATTAGCTGCACCCCTTTACAATTTACCCCAGGTAAGTAAGAACTTCTTGAGAATTTATCTTTTAGGTTAAAAAGCGCCTTTTTCGCCCTGATTTCGTAAAATTTATTAACAATTCTGATAGCTATCAAGACGGCTATTACGAAGAAATTTCACATCATCAGTACAAAAAATCCATCTTTTCTACCTCCAAAAACAAATCCCCAACAAGCTCTAATCAATTTGTATTATCTCATCGTTTTGATATTTAATCTATTTATCATATAAATATAGGTAATATTAGTTGAATCATTTTGATAGTTTCCTATAAATTCCACGTAAACTGGTCTTTTGACAAATTTCGCCAAACGGTCGGAGTAAAGTGAGAAACAGTCGTTTCAATTCAATTTTTTTCTCTCCTTTCAGTCAGAAAAAACATTAAAATTAAATCGACCACTGCTTGTTCCGATTTATACTGAAAAAGCTTGTCAAAGAACAAAAAAAATTTAAAACATACTATCAAAACCCCCTCCTGGTTACATCCTCCTTTACAACAAAACAACCAGTTCTAATTACACAAAGACAATATTGTTAAAATTTTAAAAGAGTGCAATGAGACAAACTCTATTATTATTTTTATTTGCAATAGCTGTTTTTCAATTAAAGGCCCAGAATCATCAAAGCAATAAGCTTTGGCATGAACAATCTCCGTATGAGTTGACGTCTGGAACTTTAGAAAAAAATGGGCTATCTGTCAATAAATTTAAGTTGTTCCATCTCAATGAACAACAACTAG
>JBGCFJ010000140.1:0-6692 GCA_045106885.1 Saprospiraceae bacterium | reverse complement strand
ACAAATATCCAAATAATGCTTTAGCAAAGGAACTTTATAATATTATTGGACAAGATTTGACTAAAAGAACGAATGTGAAACCAACTCCCCCTAAAAATTGGAAACGCAGCGTACCAAAAGCCGACTATTATAAGAATGAACTAGAAATAATACGCTCTTTTTTAGAGTCTCCTTCTCAACAAGTTTTTGATTATAGTAGAAGGGAAAGCATTCGTAAGCAAATGGCTTCTGCTATCAAAAATGTTACGATTGATTTAAGAATGGAAACGATTAGAAGCGGAAGTCCCCATACATTGCGACTTATCAAAACTCAATCGGCTTATGAATTGGCTTTAAAGCATTGGGAAGAAGACAGCGATTTATTGATGCGTTTATTGGCTTTAGACAAAAATTAACATCGAATAATTCAATCACGTCAAATAATGCTTGGCAAAATTCCTTTCCAGATGGCTTTAAGAATACTTAAACAACCTGCTCCATACTAATGTTAGACAAAACAATATCCATACATAAAAACTCCTTGTGGATAAGCTACTTCAATAATCAACAAAAAAAAGGCTTAGCAGCAATCAAATAATTGCTCCTAAGCCTTCCCTCTAAAAATCAACAATGGTATATCATATATCTTCTTAACAAAACCGTATCAATCTCCCGTCTGCGCCTCCAAATTCGCCATCGCTTCTTCCGCCAAATCTCTCAATTCAGTAGGATAAGCAGCGCCTTCTTTGCGAACCAATACTCGACCATTTTTATCTAAGAAAAGTAAAGTCGGAAATACGTTCACTTGATAAAGAAGTGCTAAATTAGCGCCATTGCCTTTTTCAGCATCAATTTTATAATTGATAAAATTATCATTCATGAATTGACTAATGCCCTTATCGGTGAACACATCTTCATCCATTAGCTTACAAGGCAAACACCAAGTGGTATAAAAATCGACAAAGACTAATTTTTCCTTGCCTGCTGCCATTTCTAAAACTGCTGTTAAATTGTCAGAAGGGGTAAATTCAACACCTTCTACTGTTGCGACCTTTTTGGTACTATTACAATTTAAGAAAAAAAGTGACAGGGATAAAAACAATATTATTTTCTTCATCGAGTATATATTTAGGGCGTTATAGGAAATAGAAAGCACAAAGGTCTTCGTTTTTTTTTAAACCAAGCCTAAAATCGACTTAATTTTCAATAAATCGTCCTCCGAAGTCAGTCACAAAAGAAGGCAAAAAATATTTTATCTTCCTTTTTTAAAAGTAATTAATCAATTTTTCGTCCTTTAGCTGACCTTGATTTAACCGAAGTACGGCCACTTTTCTTCAAATCAACCATTAAGGTCGCTAAGGCACTCTCTGAATTCGTATAATAAGTCTTACCATCGTACTTCACTTTACCTCGTCTGTTCTTCCAATCTGAAGCTAATAAGACATAATTTTTACCTCTTTTAGGATTAGGACCAAACATCAAATACCTTGAATCTTTACCTGATTCAAAACTAACCGCCATTCGATTGCTTTTGGGTTGGAATAATAAAACACCAGGGGTGCCTTTGGCAATCCGAACTTGCTCTACTTCTCGACCATTTACCATTTTAATTTCACCAGAAACAATTTCCGAAGAACCTCGGGTAAAATCACGTTTTAAGACGATGTCATCCGATAAATAGAACTGAATTTGCTGTAATTCGTCTTCCGACCAACGATTTTGGTCCACTAAACGCTGAGAAAAGGGACTTAATTTAGGACTACAAGCACTTAAAAAAAAGATGGCTAGTAGTAAGGTACTTCCAATTAAATTCTTCATAACTTATTTTTTTATTGCGTTGGTACGTTCTTAATTACACTTAGGTCATTAATAAAACGTAACCAAATTAGACGCAGTGTCAGGTAACTATCAACGTCTAAATTATCTCTATTTATTATCCTATGCTAGTCTTAAAAAATGGTTTAACTAATAATTAACGAGATAGCAGAGGGCAAAGGGCGGAGGGCCAAGGCAAATAATTGCCAAAACAATCATTATTACCTGCCCCTTTATAATACCTAGCTTACTAATTCTTTTGAACTTCTTAAGAAAGAAAACACTGTCACAAAAATCAATTTTCTGCCCCGTCTATCAAACGAATATATTAGATATTTGCTCTACTCTCCACAGGTATTTTCCCACTTTACAATTCAACTTATTACTAATGAAAAAAAGATTCAACTTATTCATGTTAATCATTTTTGCCGCAGCATGGCAATTAAGTGCAGAAGTTGTTTATTCTGCACCATTACAAGCTAAAGAATTAGGAATGGGTAATCTGTTAAACTGGAAGACTAGTTTTGAAGAAGATGTTCAGCATTACGATGTAGAAAAATCTCGCGATGGCGTTGATTTTGAAAATATCGGAACCGTCGAATCTAACATTGATATGAGTGATGAAAAAGCGTATCGTTTTTTTGACACTAAATTAGGCGCTCAAAAAAGCTACTACCGATTAAAAGTGGTAGAAGCTGATGGAACATCTAGTTATTCCCAAACTATTTTGGTGAATAAAGAACAACCCAACCAGTTTGCAGTCGTTGCCTATAGTAGCGTAATGGCAAAAACAACTTTTGACCTTACCTTGGATGCAGTCACTGAAGGACAACTAGAGTACGCTTTAGTAAGCTACAAAGGAGAATTAATTTTTGAAGAATTTCAATTTTTATATCCTGGCTTAAACGAAATTCAGTTGAGTTTACAAAATTTACCAGAAGGCACTTACAAAGTAAAATTGAAATTGGATCAAGAAGAAGAATTCTTAGTGATTCAAAAGGCAAGTGACGGACAAAAATCCAATGTTGCTTCTAGCCAAAAAATTAAGAAGAAAGATTAATAGAAATCCTTAAAATTTCTAAACAACCTACTTCTAAAAAATTAACGGCTCTTTCGAGCCGAATAAAAGGTCTTTCAACTACTTGTTGGAAGACCTTTTTAGGTTAGGATTTTTAATCCGATACCATTATATCTCTCGCCTCTGGCGAGAATTAGGGCTAAACACTCTCCAGAGGCGAGAGAATAGAGGTTTCGGACTAAAAGTCCTAACCAGCATTCTTGGAAAACTATAGTTTTGATTGATTAAAAGTTACAACTTTCTGACTATTTCAAAGACCTAACTTAACGTCCTAAGACATTCCCATTACTGGATAATTTCAGGCGCTTTTGGAGCGTAAATCTTCCAGTAACAGGAAGTTACTGGAAGATACGCTGGCTAGAAACCTAAGCTATTTTTGCCTTAGTTTTACTAGCAATTCCTAAACTTTGTAGAATCAAAGCAAATAAAATCACTAGCACACAACCAATCAAATTCAACCACAAATAAGAAATATTAATTGTGCCTTCTGTATTTAAATAGAAAATGTACAATACGGCTATTTCTCCTAAGATGGCTCCCCAGAAAACGGCATTAGGACTTACTTCTTTGAAGAAACCAAAGATTAGTAATAAACCTAGTAAGCCCCCCATGATACCGCCAAAAATAGCGGCATCTGCATTGAGTTCTCCTGTGTATAATCCTACGGCAATTGCTCCCAAGACTGCTCCCGTAAAACTTCCTAGGATTAAAGATTTGCTATCTCTTTTCTGGAAAAAGAACGCTAATAAGAAAATTCCTAAAATTGCACCATAAAATAAAGAACCTATAATATTAACCGCTTGTATTAAATTATCAAAAAGTCCTGCGGTAGAGGCAAAAACCAAGGCTACCAATCCCCACATAATCGTTATCCCCTTAGATGCCATTAAATAATGAGCATCACTTTTATCCGTCACTATACTTCGTTTATATAAATCAATCACCGTCGTCGTAGCCAACGCATTTAATTCAGAAGCAGTAGAAGACATCGCCGCAGAAAAAATAACAGCTAAGAGTAAGCCAATTAATCCGACTGGCAGATAGTTCATAATGAACGTGATAAAAACGTAGTCCGTATCTTTCGTTTTAGCCGAGGGGTTTTCTTTGACAATTAGATTCTTAACTTCTGTTCTGATTAAATTTTCCTGTTCTTGGAAATTATTAACAGCTAATTGTGCCGTCGAAATCGCTGTTTTATTTTCAGCATCAAAAGCATCCATTAAATCTTGAACCGCTTCTTTTTTACTTTCAAATACCCTATCATATTGTTGAGATAAATCTTGATAAGCCGCTTCTGATTTTGTACCTACTAAACTATTGACATTACCCTGATTAAAATGGACAGGTGGTTTTACAAATAAGAAGAAAATGAAAACCAATATCCCTACAAATAAGACAGAAAACTGCATCGGTACTTTAAAAATACCATTGAAGAGTAAGCCTAAACGACTCTCGGTTAAGGATTTTCCTGATAAATAGCGTTGTACTTGAGATTGGTCCGTCCCAAAATAAGAGAGAAATAAGAAGACACCACCAATCATTCCCGACCAGATATTATATCGTTTACTAAGGTCAAAATTAAAATCTACTACTTCTAATTTACCCATTTTCCCTGCCACATTCAGCGCATTACTAAAGGTAATATCCTTGGGTAGTTGGAATAAAATGATAATTGCCGCAATAAACATACCGCTCAAAATGACAATCATTTGTTGCTTTTGGGTCACACTAACAGCTTTTGTACCTCCTAAAACGGTGTAAAAAATAACAATCGCCCCAATAAATAGAATGGTTAATTGCAAATTCCATCCTAAAATAGTCGAAAGAATAATAGCAGGCGCATAAATCGTTAGTCCTGCTGCCAGTCCTCTTTGTACCAAAAATAAGATAGCGGTTAAGGTCCTAGTTTTTAAATCAAAGCGAGATTCTAAATATTCATAAGCAGTATATACTTTGAGTCGATAATAAATAGGCAGGAAGAAAATGGCTAAAATAACCATCGCTAAAGGCAAACCAAAATAAAATTGTGCAAAACCCATCCCACTTTCATACGCTTGTCCTGGAGTAGACAAAAAGGTAATGGCACTTGCTTGGGTTGCCATAATAGACAAACCTATTGTCCACCAAGGTAAGTCTCGGTCGCCTAATAAATAACTTTGTACACTATCTACTTTGCGGGTTTTCCAGACGCCATAAGCGACAATTCCAAACAAAGTACCGAGCATTATAATCCAATCGAGTAGTTCCATATTAGGGTTTAGTAGTATTTATAAGAATTTAGATTAGAGAATAGAGACTATTTCATTGAGAGAATAGAGAAGGAATCGTGCAATTAAATAGATGTTTAATTTTTAGCATTACGTAAAAATCTCTACTCTCTAATCTCTGTTCTCACTTCTTAAAATTAAGAATAAGCTTCCGTCATTAGATAAAAAAGGGTAACGATAATGATATGTAAGACTAATACAAAAGCATACATTTGATTCCAAGATTTGAAAATTGGTGGTGGGTCTTCCTTGTATTTCTTGGGCTTCGTCGATTTTGACATAATTCTGATTGATAAGGTTTTAGATAGCTATTTTCATTATTCGCCCAAAAGTAGTAGAAGGAACTTATAATTTATAGCATTTAACAACTATTAACGAGAAAATTTTAATTTGGTTAGCGTAGTGTCTCTTTTCTTTATAGTGATTCAATTCCTATTTTTTTGATAAGTTGGTTGCTGGTTGGCTACTTTAAAATAAAAAAGCGATAACATTTCAATTTAGAAATATTACCGCTTCTTTTTATTTATTTTTGAAGAGCAATGACTAACTCATCGCTGCCATTGCATCTGTTGCTCGTCTATGCGCAATCTTCTTTTTGGTTTCAAACCACCTATCTTTCAATAACATTCTTAATAATTCATCTAAATGCGTCAAAATACCAATCTGGTAAAAGCCTCTTAAACGACCGCTAATCTTAGGACTTAGAGAACGAATAGAAAAACCAATGCCTGCACTCCGATATTCAATATGATGCCACCAACCAGAAGGCATAAAAACCGTATCTCCTGCTTCAATCGTACAATCATACCCTGTGACTTTGCTTAACCCAGGGAATTTTTCATAATCTGGATTATTAATGTCAATCGAAGTATGGGTACCAAATGGATAACGGTACATTAAATCTGAATATTTAGGGTCAAATAAAACGACTCGTTTATTGCCTGCCAACTCGGTCAAAAAGACATTACTATTGTCCATATCTCTATGGATACGAGTAACTGCTCCTGCCCCACCAAAGAAAGCCAATGGTAAAAACTTTAATACCTTATCGGCTACATCAGGAAACTCAAAATCCTTCATCAACTCCTTTTTATGCTTGAATACATTAAAAAGGAATAATCGCTTTGAAGTTGGGCCTGCTTGGACCATCTCCAAATAGTCGCCAAATTTCATTTTATTATTCGCGCCTTTATAGGAACGGTCATCTTTTCTTTGCTCCCCTTCCATATCGTAGACCCCAACTTCTAAATGCCCTAATTCTTTTTTGAAATAATCAAATCCCCATTTATTATACAAAGGAGAATCCGCTCCATAAAAATGTTTAATGATGACCGGTTTTTGCGGTATCATGTATTTTTCTTGAAATTCCTTTCTGGTAATTCCTTCTACCTTATCGACTCCGTCTAATAATGTTAGTGCCATAATTTACTGAATGACAGGATTTACGGTGAATAATATAAATCTGGACTGACTTCAATTCCCCTGATCAAACCTGTCGATTTTAACTAAATTGTTTGTTTACTTTCACAAAAGTAATAATTTCTTATTTTTTG
>JBGCFJ010000014.1:0-3568 GCA_045106885.1 Saprospiraceae bacterium | reverse complement strand
GCGGACATGCTAGTTTTGATTTTTTCAATGTAGACCATACTGCTATTCCTACCTAAGGACTTGGATTTAAGCTAGGTGGGGAATGGCGAGCTAATTTAGATGACTTTAATCGTCAAATGCTCCGTTTAGAAAGTGAGTTTAAATTTTATGTTCGATTGGGAACTTCGGATAAGTTTGTCTTGGCGAGTAGAATTGGTGGAAAGCATATTATTGGAAAATACGACTTTTTTCAAGCCGTCAATTTAGGTGGTGGTGACAATCTAAGAGGCTATGCCAACGAACGTTTTGCGGGTCGAACTTCTTTTTACCACAATATTGATGTGCGAATTAAAATAATAGATTCAGAAAACCAAACCATTCCTATTTCGGGGGGTATTACTCCAGGGTTTGATTATGGTCGAGTCTGGATAGATGAGGAGACTTCGGATAAAATGCATTATGGTTATGGTGGTTCTTTGTGGCTTGCGCCTTTGGATTACATTGCTTTGTCGGCTGGTATGTTCTTTTCAGAAGAAGCACCTAGATTTACAGTTCGGGCAGGATTTCAGTTTTAGGACTGAGCGAATAATCAGTTATTTTAAATCTTTCTATGTACAAAAATAAGTGGATAAAATACACACTATTTACATTAATCATCATTGCTTTCTCAGGGTTTTTATTATCTCTTTATATAAAAAAAAATGCCTTAGAAAAAATCACGGATATACCGGGAATAGCTTGTGAAAATGTGGCTTTTAATCCTTTTTCTGGTTGTTTAGAGTTGGAACAACTCTCTATTCAGCGGCCTATTGGCGAAAAGGAATCAGAGGTACTTGACCTCATTACCACTAAAGTAAAAATTCATGGTTTGAGCTATTGGCAGTATTTGAAAAACGATAAAGTTTTTGTCAATGAAGTACTTTTTGCTGACTTAGCCATAAAGGTGAAGGCAAACAAAGAAGAAATGACGGTCGAAAGAGATAGTCAGGCAAAAAGGAATACCCCTGAAGAAATATTGGTCAAAAAAATTAGGATTGAAAATGGACAATTAGCGGTTCAAAACGAACAATTTAAGCAACTTCAACTCGATACCTTTTCCACAAATATTGATAACTTTCAATTTTTAATAAAAAAAGATAGCCAACAAATAAACTGGAGCAAGTTTGAATTTTTAAGCAAACAATTTTTGTTGAATGAGCAGAAGAGTGACAATCGACTATTGGCAAGTTCCATTGAGCTAACGGCTAATAACAAATTATCTATTCAAGATTTTCGGTGGCAGCCAAAATATAGTAAATCTAATTACTTAGACCATCACCCATATCGAAAAGCACGTTTAGATGTAAAGATTCCAAGCGTAGAAGTTTTTCAATTTTCTCTTCACGATTTACTTTTTAAAAAATCCTTAAAAGCACAAAGCATTGTAGCAAAAGACGGGGCTTTAAAAATTTATACTGATAAAAACAAAGTAGCATGTCCAGATTGCTTAAAAACTTACCATTACGAAGATTTTATTGACAGTGAATTGAAAATAGGGATAGATAGCATTCAGATAAAAAATAGCCTTATCGTATTGGAAGAATTGGGAGCAGGCAAGCAAAAAGCGGGAAAACTAGATTGGTCAAAAGTGTACGCAAGTATTTATAATTTAACCAATCACCCAGCAGAAGCATTAACTAAACCTACTACCGTAGCTGATATCCAAGCGATTTTTGTAGATGATGGACAGGTAGATTTGCATTTTGAATTTCCAAATTTTGATAAAAACGCTGATTACCGTTTTTATGGAAATTTAGATAGAGTAAAATTAAAAGATATTAATAGTTTTTTAGTCTTTTCCAAACGATTCAGAATCAAACAAGGTGTGGTCAGTAAATTTGCTTTTAATGGTCGAGGCAATTTGCAGGGTGCGTCAGGAGAAATGAAGTTGCGGTACAAAGACTTAGCCCTACAATTGTTAAATAAAGACCGTAGTCCTAGAAAATTTTTATCAAAAATAGCAAATACCCTTATTGGTAACAAAAATAACCCCAATAAGGATGAAAAACTACGCAAAGGAATCATGTATTTTGAAAGAGACTTGCAAAAATCTTTCATTAGCAATTGGTGGAGAACCATGCAAACAGGGATTAAATCGACGATGCTACCTAATATTCTACTACCAAAAGAACTAGAGCATAAAACTAAATAAATCAACCCGAACCGAACAAATGAGGGCTTCAACCTTTCTATCTAAAAAGAACTAATTAAAATTAAGTATGATAGAAGCAGCGGCATTAAATGTGATTCTAACGGTAAAAGAAGTAGAAACCTACGTTATTCAGCTATTGAATGATAGACTTCCTGGTAATATTTACTTTCACAACGTAGCACATACGTTAAAGGTAAAGGAAAAGGCTATCAAATTGGCGAAATTAGAAAAGGTGAGTAAGGAAGAAAGGCTCGTTTTAGCCATAGCTGCACTTTTCCATGATACTGGATTTATTAATACGTATGAAGGTCATGAAAATGAAAGTCAGAATATTGCCGTGGCCTATCTTCGAGAGAAGGGCTATCCAGAAGATAAAATAACAAAGATTAAGGAGTTAATAAAAATCACAGACCCTAGTATTGCGCCCGCTAGTTTATTAGAAAAAATAATCTGTGATGCAGATACGATTCACGTTGGACAAAAAAAATATCGAACTTGTAGTGAAGCACTTAGAAAAGAATGGGAAGTAAATAAAGAGGACTTCTACCCTACTGATTTGCAATGGGAGGAAGAAAATTTATCTTTTCTCCAAAAGCATACTTTCTACACCAAAGCAGCTAAAGAAAATTATCAAGGTCGTAAATCTAAAAATATTAATAAAACCAAAGTTAGAGTACAAGAAGCTCGAAAAATAGCAGAAAAAAAGCTAGACGAATTTTCCGTTGCTAAAAATAAGGCAGCATTGACTATGTTTAAAACCTCTTTAAGGAATCATATTGATTTGACGGCTATCGCAGATAATAAGTCAAACATTATGTTGAGCGTCAATGCACTACTGCTGACTATTGGCATGCCAATTTTTGCGTCTTATCTATCTGATAAATTGTATTTATTAGCCCCCTCTATCATTTTTATGTTTACTTGTATTACCACCATGGTCTTTGCTACGCTATCTACCAGACCGATAAAAATGGATGGAAAAACGAACTTGACAAAGATTCCAGCAGGAAAAACAAACCTTTTCTTCTTTGGTAATTTTTACAATATTGGTTTAAATATGTATCAGGAAGAAATTAAGAAAGTGATTTCTAATAAGGAACAATTAGATACAAGCATTATCAATGACTTATATTATTTAGGACATTCATTGGGCGATAAATTTCGTTACCTAAGAATCTGTTATAATGTGTTTATAGTTGGTATAGGTCTTTCTTTGATAGCTTTTTTAGTTTCTTTCTGGATGGGCACTTAATTTATTACTTTGGTATCCCTGAGTGAACAACTAGTATACTCCTCCGTTCTATAGATGCTTTGCGCTTCGTTTGGCTAAAAAACAAAAAATAATATGAGCGATTTTTCTATTTTTCAAAATGCTTCAAGTGTACAACGTATTCTTCA
>JBGCFJ010000139.1:0-2414 GCA_045106885.1 Saprospiraceae bacterium | reverse complement strand
GCTTTTATTTTTTGTATTAATTCATCTTGTGCGCCAACGGGGTCAATAGTTGCTCTATCTCCCAATGCATTATTAAAAAAACCTTCCTTAGCAGTATGTTCATCTCCTCCTAAAAATAGAATCGTTATATCCGCTTTTTTTGCTTGTTTGACTAGTCGCTTAATGGTTGATTTGGGCGTAGGTAAAAGATTTGGAACGCCTCTTTTTTCATCTGTTAATTGAAATCCTTTATTGACGATGAAGGTAGCTTTATCACCAGCAACCTTCCGAAAATCTTGCAAAGTGTTTTCATCTAGTAATGGCCCTAATAAGGCGATTTTTTGGCGTTTTTTTGTTGTTAGTGGTAATGTATTTTTTTCATTTTTCAGTAGAATAATAGACGCTAAATCTGCTTCCTGTGCCAACAGCAACGAAGATTTTGCTCTGACAATTTTTTCTGTTTCCGCTAGGTCCACATAAGGATTATCGAATAAGCCTAAGATGAACTTTGTTCGTAATACTCTTTTAGTCGCTTGGTCTATAAATGGCATTAATTCGGGTTGCTTTTCTACGAGAGCTGGCAAATAAGAATACGCATCATCCGCATATAAATCTATATCTACGCCAGCGGTTAGTCCCATTATTGCTGCCGCTTCAGGAGATTCTGCTGTTTTCATAAAATAATACAAGCGACCAATATCATTTGCATCCGAGACCACATACCCTTTAAATCCCCAATCGTCTCTTAATATTTTAGTTAATAATTCTGGATTGCCGTGACTTGCAATTCCATTAATATCTCCATGCGATGCCATAATACCTAAACTTCGAGCATCTTGTACCGCTGCCTTGAAGGGTGGAAATATTTCGTCAATGAGTGTTCTCGGTGAAATTTCAATGGCAGCAAAGTTCGTTCCGCCTAAGACCTGACCATAGCCCGCAAAATGCTTCGTGACTGCGCCAATATGGGTGCCATTTCCCAATCCCTTATAATCTCCTTGTACCCCTTTCACTGCATTGGTTACCATCTGAGTAGTTAGGTAGGTATCTTCTCCAAATGCCTCGCTCATTCGCCCAAAACGTGGGTCTCGAACAATATCTGCTTCTGGCGAATGACACATGTGCATACCTCGTAATCTTGCCTCTTGTCCGACGACATCCCACATTTGATTCACTAAATCCGTATCAAAAGAGGCCGCAGAAGTAATCGGCCGACCAAATTTAGTACAACCTGCTGCATCTACCCCATTATACGATTCGGTCACAAATAAAGCAGGGATGCCCCAGCGGTTGTTTTCGATGATATATTGCTGCAATTGATTGTTCATCTTAGCAGCCACTAAAGGGGCTTCGTGTTCCGCAGGATTTTTAATACCTGCAATGCCAAACTTCAATCGTTTTTTGACATCTTCTTTTAGAAATAAATTTCCGTCATCTCCTAGTTTTACTCCCTTCGTAGCATGAAAAATCCGCATTTGAGCGACTTTTTCCTCGACAGACATTTTTGAAAGGAGGTCTTCTACTCGTTGTTCAATGGGTAAATTGGCGTCTTTATAGTCTTGTGCAGACAAAAAAGAAATCCAAACTGTTTGCAGCAGTACAAATAGTAAAAAAGATATTTTCTTAAGCATGAATTATTGTTTGTTAGCTTTATATTTTAGACATAGAGTTGCACAGAGAATTAGAGATTACGTTGTGTATCTTTATGTTTTCTTTATGTGCTCTGTGTCCTTAAAATCTTATTGTTTGTTAGTTTTACCTTTTAAATAAAAGACCTCTTCTAAAGGTATAGAAATAGGAGAGTTATCTGGATTCACGTCCATAATATCCGCCATGAAATCCCACCATTTTTGGACAATTGGATTATCTGCTAAATCTTGCGAACCGCTTTGTCCTTTTACTTTTTGGAAAGCAAATAAGGTACTCGTCTCTTCATCTAAAAATATAGAATATTCCCTAATCCCTGATGCTTCGAGTAAGGCTTTTAGCTCAGGCCAGAGCTCATTGTGCCGTTTGATATACACTTCTTTGTGACCCGGCTTTAATTTCATTTTGAACGCTAGTCTTTGCATGGGTTTTGTTTTGTAGTCGCCCAATTTATTGGGCTGACTTTTATTTTAATCCAGTCAGCCCAATAAATTGGGCGACTACGTTACCTAAAATGAATTAATCTTCATTTCAATTTCATTAACACCGGGCATCAAACGAATCGAACCAAAAGCCAAACTCACTTTTTGGCCGTTTAATTTGACCTCTTTTCCTTCTGCGCCAACTACCTCAAATTCAGCTACCATATTGGCAGGAATTTCAATAGTATAAACCTGTTTGCGGCGATTGAAATATTTATACTCCCCTTTAATGGTTCCTCTCACCGTAGGTACTTCAATGGTACTGGATTTCAATTTGCTTATTTGTGGCTTAATGGTAGTTACACC
>JBGCFJ010000138.1:0-6685 GCA_045106885.1 Saprospiraceae bacterium | reverse complement strand
GACGAGCCTTTTCAAGGTTTTGATTTAAAAACCATTCAACTCGCTAAAGAATTATTGAATGGTATTTTGAGTCCTCAACATACCTTGATTTTTATTACGCATTATAAGCGAGAGATTCCTGAGATTGTAGGGAAAAAATTTGTGTTAGGCAAAGTGGAGAAAATAACTTAGCACATACTTTTTTCTGTCCAATTTAAGCTACACTTGTTAAAAACTCCGTTTCTCTCCCTTTTTAAAATACCCCGAAAAAAGCGGAATAAACTGTGGTAAAAGAAAAACTAAAACAATCCGTAATCTCAATAGGGGAATTCCTGTTTCAAATAGTCCTGTAGATAACACCCTACAATATTAACATAAGTTAAATATAAAGCATAGCATAGCAAAAGGCAGTTATCCGACGTTTATATAAAACAAATTTCCTAATTAAAACCCGTAAATATGAAAAAGTTATTACTCGTTCTGTTACCACTTACCTTTATTCTTTTTCAATCTTGTACTAAAGATTTTGGCTCAGCTGAAGTATCTTATAAGAAAGGAACTGCTGTTTATGGAGATATAGAAGCCATCAGAAACACACCTTTGATGGAAGGGACTAGACCCATTGCCAATGCAGGAAAAATATTTGTCGCAGAAAATTTATTACTTATTGGAGAAGAAGGAGCAGGAATTCATATTGTAGATAACACGGACCCTAAAAATCCAACCAACTTAGCTTTTATGAATATTCCTGGCAACAGAGAATTTTATGTCGAAGGAACTACTTTGTACGCAGAGAGTCATTATGATATGTTGAAAATTGATATTTCTAATAAAAGTCAACCTCGCATCGTATCTAGAGTAGAAAATGCGTTTGCTGACTCAGAACAATTTAAAAATGGATTAGGAGAAGTCTTGATTAAGTTTGACTTTGAGGACGTAACAGAAACAGTTTCCGTAGACAATGAAATTCACCAACAAATTTGGGGAGAACAAGCTTTTTATTACTATGATTTTGCCAATCAGTTAATTCCTCCGTCTCAAGTACCAGTCTCTTTTGCTGGTAATAGTAGCGCTTCGATTGGTTCAGTTAATAGAATTGCAGTAGTTGAAAATCACGTTTATGTAATTACTAGAAACTCGATTACTCCTTTTGAAGATAATGGACAATTAACGGTTTTTAATGAAGTGTATGCCAATTCTGGTATGGAAACTATTTACCCAGATGGCGATAAATTATATATTGGCACGCAAAATTCCATGGAAATTTTTGACATTAGTAATCCAACAGCACCAAGCTGGTCCTCTAGTTTTTGGCATGCTACTTCTTGTGACCCCGTTTTACCTTGTGGAGATGTGGCTTATGTGACGCTTCGTACAGGTGATATTGGTGATTGTCCAGGAGATGAAAATGCCTTATTAGTATTGAATGTACGCAACGCTTCTAACCCGACTCAATTACAAGAAATTGAAATGGAAAGCCCATTCGGAATGACTATTGTTGGCAGTAAATTATATGTAGGCGAAGGTAGTAATGGGTTAAAAATCTTTAATATCGAAGATAAGCAAAATGTTACTTTGGACGCTTGGGAACCCAATATCGAAGCTTATGACATTATTTACCATCCAACCAATCCTAATTTAATATTAATTGCAGGACCAGTTGGCATTAGCCAATATGAAATTGAAGGAGATGCTACGTTCTCTTTATTGAGTACCATGTCGCTTTAAATTTCATGGTTCTCTGACAAATCCCGTAGAAAATCAGCTCGTCCGATGACTAGTGGTTCACGCAAGAAGTAAATGGTAGTTATTTCGTGCGTGAACCACTAGTGTCGTCGGATGAGCTGATTTTAATCATCCGACGACGCAGTCATCGGACGGTTAAAATCTCATTTTACAGTTTACTCCGATAAGAACTATCCGAGTTCCTCAAATCAACGATTTACTGATATATTTATCTAATTCAAGTTACGGACAATTGTTGTATTGCTATATTGTTTTATTGTTACAGTGCTAGATAATCCTTAGGTTGAATTTTTTTAGTCCCTTATCAATATAAGCATACAACAATATAACCATTTTGAAACATTTTAGCTTGCTCCGCAACTTAAGTTATCTAATTGACGAGTTCATCATTCATCGTTTATAGTTCATCATTCAATCATTCCTTCTCCACTATTTTAATCCAAACCAATGGCTAACCTCAAGGCATTACTCCTCCTTTCTATTTTTACCCTTTGCAGTTGTCTATGTTTTGGACAACTAAGAAAATCTAAAAAAGCAACAACAAGAGCCATTGTCCAATATAGTGATGGGTCTGTTTTTATTGGGAAAATTATTTACGAGGGGGCTTTAGATATGAAAATGGTCTTAACGACCAATGATACCATTACCCTAAATAAAGTATATATCAAGCGAATTAGGAGAACCGACAAAAACATTTCTTTATATAATGGTGCAAAATTTCATTATACCAAAGGTGTTTTTTATTCGCTTCAATTTGGGGGCAGTTTTTCTGACACTGGCAATGATGATACAGGGCAAGTCGAGGCAATAGTCGGTTATCGTTTTAACAAAAAAGTAGCCGCTGGCATTGGATTTGGTAATAGTTATAATTCGACTTTCTCTTTTGGGACTTGGTTAGATGCCAATTCTATTCCAGTATTTGCCTATGGTCGGTACTATCCTTTTGATAAGAAAGTAAAACCTTTTATAGCAGGTAAAATTGGGTGGGCATTTCCAGACCAAAACGCCTTTGGTGGAGACCATCAAGGAGGCATGTTATTCCAACCAGAAATTGGGATTAATTTTGCTTCTCGTCGACGTATGCGTTTTTTACTTACCCTTGGTCAACAATTGCAAAACATTCGTGGCGAAAATCTTGATTTTGACCCTTTTGGCAATCGCATAGCGTCTAAGTATAACCTTTGGTTTAATCGAACTGTATTGAAAATCGGTTTTGAGTGGAAATAGATTTACTTTTTTAGTGTTAGACAAGCTATAAATACTCACTTTTTATCTAACTCGGCTATTCTATTGTTACTCAATAGCCATCCATATCGCTCTTGTATTCATCTCGTAAATTGGCAATTTCCTTTGTTTCTTAATTTTAGATTTAAAATTTTAATAATCGGAGGGCATATAAAACTACTTCAGTTTTACGTCAGGAGCGAGACGGATGTTTATACACCCACCAATTAGCTTCGATTAGGAGGTCTTCTTTTCCTCCCTCATAAAAATTATCCATTTTGATAAGTTTTAGTGATTAAATAATTTGTAGGAAAGCAATTTTTAGTTGTAGTTTTAGAACTTTTTCTAAAAACAAGAGCAGCAGTAAAGGTAAAGATAAAATTGTTTTAGTGTTTAATGGTTATATTGCTTGGAGCTAAAAACCTCAAACTAAGGATTCCAATCCGCTAACAATATAGCAGTACAACAATTTTTCGCAGTTAATTATCTTTGTCCGCTTACTTTGGTGTAGTAGTTATTAAATATCACAACTAAAATCAGATTAGGTGAGATGTAGTTTCCTACTTATAAAACAAATTGTTCCTAGTTTTAGTTCCAAAATATCTTGTTTTTTAGTAATGTTTTACTAATTTTATTGGAATCGAATTTTTATGAAAATACAAGGAAAAGCTTACCAAACAATTTGGTTAAAAGAAGGAGATGCAACAGTCGTACAAATCATTGACCAGCGAGCCTTACCACATCAATTTGTCATTGAAGATATTACTTCTTGCGAGGAAATGGGCATTGCCATCAAAGATATGCATTTGAGAGGTGCGCCTTGTATTGGGGCAGCAGCAGCGTATGGTATGTATTTGGCAGCATTAGAAGCGCCAACAACCAATTTTGCCAATTATTTACAAGAAAAAGGAGGGTATTTGAATCAAACTAGACCTACGGCAGTTGATTTAGCCAATACCATCACGGCAGTTTCTACTCTATTAATTGGTTGTCCGACTAAGGCAAAAGCCATTGATATTTGTTTAAATTACGCAAAAACAGCTTGTGCGGAAAGTGCCGAACATTGCCGATTAATTGGTGTCCACGGACTAGAAATCATCAAAAAATTACATGCTGCTAAACCTAATCAACCTGTCAATATCTTGACCCATTGTAATGCTGGATGGATGGCATGCGTCGATTATGGAACGGCTACTTCCCCCATTTATGCCGCACACGATGCAGGTATTCCTGTCCACGTTTGGGTAGATGAAACAAGACCTCGAAATCAAGGGGCTAGAATTACCGCTTTTGAATTGTTAAATCACGGAGTCCCGCATACGGTTATCCCTGATAATGTTGGTGGTCATTTAATGCAACATGACCAAGTAGATATGGTCATTGTTGGTAGTGACCGAACGACTAGAACAGGTGATGTCGCCAATAAAATAGGTACTTATCTGAAGGCATTAGCTGCAAAGGATAATGACGTGCCTTTTTATGTAGCGCTCCCCCACTCTTCTTTTGATTGGTCTATTAGAGATGGCGTTAAAGAAATTCCTATTGAAAAAAGAGGGGCAAATGAAGTAAGTTACATTCAAGGAAAAGCGGAAGATGGCAGTATTCAGAAAGTTTTATTAACACCAGAAAATAGCCCTGCAATGAATTATGCCTTCGATGTAACGCCTGCCCATTTGGTAACAGGAATCATAACGGAAAGAGGTGTTTGTGCCGCTAAAGAATCAGCTATTTTAGCCCTTTTCCCAGAATATTTATAGGAAAGTGTATTTTTTACACTAATTCTTTTTAAAAGTTTTGAAAAAGCAGCGAATATTTGCTAATTTTCGCTTTCAATGGAAAAAACAAGAAAAATAGTAGACTTAACCAAAGCAACCATGAATCCTTTTGATAATTTTTTCAAAAGTGCTTTTACTGTAGATAATATCATTTTTGGATTTGATGATACTGATTTAAAAGTTTTATTAATTAAAAGAGGAGAAGTACCTTTTGAAAATCAATGGGCATTACCAGGGAATTTTGTGCACCAAAATGAGAATCTAGACACTGCCGTAGAACGGGTCTTAGAAGAATTAACAGGTATCAAAAAAGTTTATTTGGAGCAGGTAAATACCTTTGGTAGTGTTAATCGACACCCTTTTGGTCGGGTTATTACAGTGGCCTACTATTCCTTAATTAAAATTTCCGATTATCATTTACATGCATCCTCTATAGCACAAGAAGTAGCTTGGTTTTCCATCCAAGAAGTGAAGGCATTAGATTTACCTTTTGACCACGCAGATATTTTTAAGGCATGTTTTAATCGTTTAAAATTAAACATCAAACGACAACCTGTCGGCTTTGAATTACTTCCTCCTAAGTTTACGCTTACAAAATTACAACACCTTTACGAAGCTATTTTAGAAGAGAAATTAGATAAACGTAATTTTAGGAAAAAGATTTTGTCTATGGATTTGCTGGTAGATTTAAAGGAATTACAAGCAGGCGTCGCTCATAGACCAGCCAAATTATTCAAATTCGATATTGACCACTATAAACGATTATTTGAGGAAGAAGATTTTCATTTTGATATATCTCCTTCTAAAAATAAGAAAAAATAAGGCTATAAATTAGTCTTTTGTTACCTTAAATTAGGTCAAAGTAATTTGAGTGGAAAGTTGTGGCTTAGACGGCTAGTCTGAGTACAACGGTAATCCCTTTTTCTACTCAGACCAGCCGTCTAAGCTACTTTTAACCCACCAAAATCACTTTGAACCCTTAAATTTAAGTTCCATAACTTTTAAAGTTAGTCCTTAATCATCACTAAAATTCGCTCCTTTCCCTGTTCCATCATTCGGATGTATAAAGAATCATTTTGTAATCTAGTAATTTCAACCACCTTTTCTTCTGTTCCATTGTTTAGGCTATCCAAAGTTGTCAAGAACTTATCGTTAAGTTCATAAATTCCAGCCTCCTTATAATTTAAAGTACTCGTAAAATCATACCCTTTTTCTTGAAAATTTAAGGTAATTTCATCAAGGTTAACCTTCAAAGAGTCTCCCTCTTCTGTTAATTGAACCGCAGTCCATTTTCCTTTCAACTGTTCTTTTTGAAGTCCGCCACAACTTACCCATAAACAGCAAAGCAAGCAAAATATATAATTTCTCACCATCGGTTATTTACAATCAATAAACGTTTAAAATAAAAATTCAAAAGTAAGGAATTCTAGGATATTATTGGCAAAAAACAATAATAGTACTTTTCATTTAGGCGCTTACGCAAAATTTAAAACCAACAAATTGTCGATATTTTAAAATGTTGATAACCGTTAAGCTCAAATTTAACCTCAGATTCCCGCCGAAGGTGGTTTAAAATTGAAAATTTGCTGATTGTAACGTTTTGCGGTGAACCTGTCCCAGCGGGACAAAATGTTGGTAGAAAGTGATGTTTCAAGTATTCCAAATGTGCCTTTAGGTACATTATGTCTAGCATTCCGTACCTAAAGGCACGGTAAAATCAGAATAGCCCCAAATATACTACCGACATAAAACCCCTAAAGGGGTTAATTGGAGGAATCACCACAATCTGTTACAATCAGAAAATTGAAAATTAAATTTTACTTAGTAGTCAGTCAAGATGATAGTGTCGGGTTGTATTTGGATGAATTTTGAAGTTGTACTAGGCAAAAAACGCAGACATAGCCTTTGCTATGGCGAGTATTTTTAACGCCGTACAGCTTTAAAAGTCGCCAAATTACCCG
>JBGCFJ010000137.1:0-5165 GCA_045106885.1 Saprospiraceae bacterium | reverse complement strand
TCATTTCACAGTTTACTCCGATTCATCGGAGGGATTTGTTAGAGAACCTTATTTTTTTTAATATTACTTAATCACTACCTTTTTCAAATAAGTTACTGTTCCAATTTGAAGCGTTACAAAATAAATACCTGCATTCAAATCACTAATATCAAAAGTTAAATCCGTTCCGATTCTAGTTAAATCCGTTCGTTGTCCAAGTGCATTAATGATAGCAACGCCTTCTATTTCAGACAATAAGCTTTCCTTCATTAAAAGATTTAATTTATCATAGGCTGGATTTGGTACTATTTCAAAAACATTTAATGCGTCCAATTCGGTCGTACTAACTGACATTTGGCAAGTACTACCGATGTTATCATCCATCCATTGCAATCTAGCGGTTAACCATTCTTTTAAAAAAGTAATTTCTTGAGCATGTGAGTTGGCTAAAGGAGAAGGATTCGGCCAAAGGTAAGTCCCCAAAACATTCCATCTGGCAAAGTTTTGATTAATGGAAGGCGACATTATGTCAACTTGTCCATCTATAAAGGCAAAAATAGAATCGGTGTGAAAAGAAGTCGCTCGCAACTCCTCCCAACGACAACGAGTAATGGCTTGAAATTCGTCATTATTCAATAATTCATTCCACCAAAAGGATAACCACCATCACATAAACGGTCAAAAATAAGCCCTTCGGTATCAGCGCCATCACAATAATCGGCATTCCGGAAAGCTAAATTAAAATCCCAAACTGGGCCTGCTTTTATTTTGCCGCCATTGCTATCTTTTTGTTTATGGAAATAACTACTCAGTCGATAACCATCCACGTTTCTACCCAATTCATTTAATAAATGTGCTTCCGCAAAAGAGGCTAAATCTATATATTCATCAAATGATTTTCCACCAAAAATTAGGTTTCTATCAACCATTGCTCTTTCAAAACTATCTACATAAGATTTAATATAATCAAATTGAACTTGTTGGACTTTATCAATATCGGGATACACTAATTGATATCGTAGTTTTTCTCCAGCTTGATAAAAATTATACCTAGATAACCAATTGGCTTCTCCTTTGTCTATTTTGAAAATATAGCCACCCGTTAATTCATCTCCTTCAATATCTGTGGTTTTTAATTTGGCAATATCAACCCTGTCCTTGTCTCGTTTTATTTTTTCCATCAAGACATAAATGCCTAGGTAATCTCCATTAACAAATAAGTCTACATATTGAGTCTTACTAGCATATTGCCCCATTTTCCGAGCTAAATCCATGACCAACACATTTCGCAATAAGGATTTATCGGCGAAAGGTCCATGTAAAATCCAATCTTCTTCTCTTGGAAAATTTAAAAAACTAGTATCTATATCTGCCCCCAATTCATCCCGCATTTCAATACTATAATTCTTTTTATTAAACCAAAGGGAAGATTGCCCTCTAAATTTAATGCCTGCTGGTCCAGCATATTCATTAGGTGCATCAAAGAAGGAATTATTACCTGTTTCGTTATTAATAATCTCGATTTTCCCAGTAACGGTCGTTTGGGCATTAATCGTCCAATTGGTCGTTAATTTTACTATTGGTAATTTAGAACTAAAGGCTGGTGGTACAAACAAATTAGGGACTGGTCGATAATTGCGAGAATCGTCATTTAGCCCTAAAGTGACGAAAAAATTAGCCGTCATATCTGAGGATGTCGGACCAAATCTATTATGAACCGAAATGGCTAGAACATTGTCTCCTGATTTTAATAAGTCTGCTATTTCTGATTTTTGGAAAACCCTAGATTCTAAGGTATTACTTCCATACAAAGTAGCTTCATGGTCTGTTAAAGTTTCTGTATCAAAGTTTGGTGGATTCCCTGTAATATTGGCTCTCGCTATTTCTGTCCCATTTAAATAAGCCACAAAAGCATCGTCATAATCTGCTTGTAGAATCAGCGATTCGATTGCCGCTAAATCAATGATGGAAAAAGTACGCCGAATATATAAGGAATAGGTCGGTGGAATAATCGTTTGGTCATCATCATCTCCATAACCAATCCCTCCTGGTCCTGTTTGCCAGTTGGTATCATTAAAAATGGGTGTTTCCCAATTAACTGGTGGTTGACTATTTCCAACAAAATAATGCCAAGTATCGGAATTATAGACTGCCGTTTCCCAGTGATTTATTTGTGCTATACTTGTAAAAGTGAAGAAAATACTAACGACTAATAATAGAAATACCCTTATCATTTTTGGTTAATTACTGATTTTTCAAAAATGATAAAGGTACAATTATTGTTGGGGATGCGCAAAGTGATGGGTTATAAGCAATGAAACTTAGTAAGGTCAATGGCATCACGGATAAAGGTAGCTTAGACGGCTGGTCTGAGTAGAAAAAACATTACTGCTGTACTCAAACCTACTCAGACCAGCCGTCTAAGCTACGCTATTCAGATTTCAAGGCTTTAATAGGATTTGCCAAAGCCGCACGAATTGCTTGATAACTCACCGTCAAAAAGGCAATTAACATCGCTAAAAAGCCAGCAAGCACAAATACTTGCCATTGAATATCTACTCGAAATTCAAAATTATTCAACCATTCACTCATAAACATCCACGCCAGCGGTCCTGCTAAAACTAAGGCAACCACCACTAATTGAAGGAAGTCTTTGGATAATAAACCAACAATGCCTGGTACACTTGCACCGAGTACTTTTCTAATGCCAATCTCTTTGATTCGTTGATTAGCCGCATGTGTAGCTAAACCAAATAACCCTAGGCACGAAATCAAAATCGCCAATAAACCAAAGGCTTTACAAGTAGCCGACATCCGTGCATCATCTTCGTAAAATCGAGCAATATTTTCATCTAAGAATCTGCCAACAAATACTTGTTCTGGTAAAGTATTATCGTAAACATTTTGAATGGCAGCTATAGTTGTTTTTAAATTTTCTGGTTTAATTTTTACTCCTGCTTCCCAATAATATTTTTTTCGAGTAGTCATCATCAAAGGTTGATGTTCTTGGTGTAGCGAATGAGTATGAAAGTCTTCGACTACCCCAACAATTGGAATATTTTTGCCTTGTCCCATTCGTATATTTTGCCCAATTGCCTCATTTGGATTAGTCACCCCTAATTTTCTAAGGGTCGTCATATTTACAACACAATTTCGAGTAGTATCTGAAGCAGTTAACCACTCCCCTGCTAAAAGTCTCAATCCATAAGTTTTAGCATAATCTTCGTCCGTAAATTTGGACGCAATATGAAATTCGGCATCTTCTGGACGAGTGCTATAAGCAAAATTAGAAAACCAAGTGTTACCAGAAAGTGGTTGGTCACTATTAAAACTAACTGTTTCTACAGTTGGAATTTGTAATAAGCCTTGTTTCAATGCCGTTTGTCTAGCCACCGTAGCTTCGTCTCCATTAAATCCAAAAGTGTAGACTAAATCTTGCGCAAATCCTAAATCTTTGGACCGCATATAATCTAATTGGTTAATGGTAATAATCGCTCCAATAATCAAAGCTTGTGCAATCACAAATTGAGTAATAACTAAGCCTTTTCTTAAAGACAATCTACCGAAAGATTCCTTAGAAACTTTACTCTTTAAGGCTTCTACTGGTTTATATCGAGATAGCTTCAAGGCAGGATAAATACCTGATAATATGGTTACCAAAATAGTTACAATCATTAAGAAACTAAGCACTTTGGGGTCTAAGAGAAAAGGGATTTCATCTGGCACATCAGAGACATATTTGAGTAAAGGAGAAGCAATAGTTGCTAAGTTTGCCCCGAAAACAACGGAAATCAAAACAATTACACCTGTTTCCGTCATAAATTGCCCAATCAAGTCTATCGGACGACTCCCCAACGTTTTACGGACACCAACTTCCTTGGCTCTTAAAGTCGCTCGCGCAGTTGCTAAATTAATAAAGTTAAAACAAGCGATGATTAATATAAGTAAGCCTATAAATCCTAAAACCTGTAACCGGTCTTTACTCATTATATGTGAACCTGAATGACCATATCGTTCATCATAATGCAATTCCGAAATGGCTTGTAAATGATAAACTTTTCTTTGTACACCTTCTGCATCCCGATATTCTTCCGCCCCAATCGTCGCTAAGACTTCATCTGCTGCCTCCCATTGGGCAACATCTTTTAATCGAGCATAAATTTGGTTATTGGAACTACAACTGTTCCATCCGCCACCATAGAAGAATAGATTTCCATTTTTTTCTACGGTTTGATAAGACACCAAATAAGGAAAGGAAAAATCACAATTACTTGGTAAATCTGCCGCCACGCCAGTGACCTTTACTTCTACTAAATTATCCAATAAGACGGTTTGTCCCATGGCATTTTTCCAATCATCAAAACATTTTTCCGCCCATGTTTTAGTTAAAATAATCGTATTCGGTTCAACTAAAGCGGTATTGGGTTCACCTGCTAATAATTCAAAATCAAAGACTTGTAGAAAGTCTGCATCTACAAACATCGCCGTTTCGCCTTCTGTTACATTAAATTTCTTTAAAGGTGCTCCTCCCACAGGATTTGGCACCGTTATATTAGACCAAGATTCATGTATTCTAGCACTTGCTTCAAATTGACTGACTTCGGCTTGCATCACCTTCATGGCAGGAAGCGCACTGCAATAACTTTCTCCATCTCCTTCTGCTGCTTTTGGGTCAGTAGAAACTACTCTAACTAATTTATCATAATCCGTAAAATTTTTATTAAAACTCAATTCATAATTAACTAGACGGAAAATCAGCAATGCTGCCGCTACCCCAATCGTTAATCCAAGAATATTGATAAACGTATAAAGTCTATTCTTTTTTAAAGTTCTAAGAGCAATTTTAAAAGTATTCCAATGCATATTCAATCTTTAATTAGTTCGTCCAATAAAAATTCAATTCTTTTTCTTATTATTTAAGTATATTCCAAGTGGCATGCCAAAATTACAACTAATTAATAATCAACATTTTACAATCTATTAATGAAAGGTTTTATTTATTTTTATGTCCGAATATGGTCAGTCTATGTTCAATTTAGGACATTTTTTAAATAGTCCCTGCAACTATTCTTAAACAAGGCGGTCTTACTCTACAGAATAACAGGATTTAATGATTTACAGGATACTTGATTTATCCCTAAAAATATTTTACCAGCAGCGTCAATGAATAGATAATCAGAAAGAAA
>JBGCFJ010000136.1:0-2693 GCA_045106885.1 Saprospiraceae bacterium | reverse complement strand
GTCCAATTTACCACTTTACCAGTTGCGCCTAATTGAGCAACCGTCGTCAAATTTACTGGGCAGTTCAAGGTAATATCACTACCAAGACAAGCACTAGCATTACCATCTAAATTAATGTTTATATCTCCGTTTCCACCAGCGCTAGTTGTTTGTAAGTTAATACGATGATACCTATTAATGGTATTACTAATAATATTAACGGCCAACCAGCCACTTGCCCCTAGACTTAATTCACTATTGGTTTCATTCGCACCAATACCAACCTGAAAAGCAGGTCCAAATCTAGAAACGCCTAGTTTAGCACCTGCCATTTTATCTAAACCCGTAAGTGTACCACTAGTCTGTGTGTAATAATAAAAACCAGAAGGATTGACGGTAATACATCGGTTCAATTTTGGTTCATTAGGAGCAACATTAGTTCTACCCGAAAAAAGGAAATTAACGTCAAACTTGACATCGCTCTTATCAATGTTTACCCATCGCCCAGTTAAGCGGGCAGTACCATCTAAAAATTCTTGAAACCTTCCATTTTCTAGTTTGTAATGATTATTATAACCTTCTAAAACTAGATACCCTCCGTATCGAAGATTATGATAACTGTCATTCATACAACGATTAGTGTTGCTTGCTGTACGATCAGCACAAGTAGCAAAAAGGTCTTCTTCAATCAGTAGTGGCGTTTCTGCCCACGAATTGAATACCATAAAACATAATAAAAATGTTAAGACACGGTAAGTGCTAGTCATTGTTTATAATTTTAGTTAGTAAAATAGCATTGTTTGGGCGGTGTTTTTTTTGCTATATGGACAATATTGGGGGAAATCTAGGAGGTTTCGGTGGCGGGGAAATGGTTAGTTTAGTTATGACAATAATAACCAAGGTCACCAAACGATTTTAATAAATCTTTGATAATGAAGTAGGTAAAAATAGGATGGAATAAGTAATAAAGATTGAATTATTTAAGAATGAAAGGTTGAAAAAAAACTAAAAAAAATTTTATCTTCTAATCATTCTTTCACTAAATGATTCAATAATTTTATAGCAATTCGCAAATTGCTAGTAGGTATAAGTAGGAAATTTTAAAGGAGAGAAAACATAAGGAGTGTAAATCCAAGTTGCTCATAGTTTTGCTCTGCCTAATACGATAGAAATCATTAAAATATAAAAGGGGAATAAATATAGAGATTCAAATGTATAGGAATTATTATAACAATGCCAGTTTTTCAATAAAAAACATAAAAAAAGCTTCCAAACCCAAGGGAATGGAAGCCTTAAAATTACGTATAAACTCAAGGTATTCCTACCTCAAATTTTTCTTTACTATTTGATTATCAAACTTTTACAAAATTTACTTTTCGATAAATTTAAATATTAAAAGTTAACATCAAAAAATTAATTCTTATTAGTATATCTTGCCAATCACCAATTTCTTAGTGATACTTCTTAATCCGCCTTCTGGTTAAATCGTTAGCAAATACATACCGTTCGGTACATCGCCCACTTCTATTCTAACAGGTGCTTCATTAATTTCGTCAAGCGTCACGTCTTTAACTAATTGACCATATTGGTTCATTAGCAAAATATGTGCCTGCTTGCCAAAAAATGGCTTCATGTTGATAAATAATTGATTATCCATTTTTAAAACGACCAAATAAAGCCCTCTATCGGGATTCGTAAAATCTTCTGTAGATTCGGTATAGGTAACGGTTTGAGCGGTAAGGTTGTAACTACCTAAAATTGGGCATAAAGAATAAAATAGAAATTTTAAATAAACAGCAGGTTTGAAATACATGTCTTTGGTTTTTATTGAGATAATGTTGTTTTTCATTTATAGACATAATAGAGTTTCCCCTCAAAGTTTCTAACCTACCCGTCTAAAGTTGGAGACTCAAGTTTAGGATAGACAACGGAAAATCCATATTTTCCGACGCTTGGAGCAGTGAATATAGATTCGCTGTTGTCGAAAATGTCCAATCTTAGACGAGTAGCCCAGGCTGCCACAGTGGGACTAATAATCAATAATTTAATAATCCGTCAATTATTTTTTCCCAAATAATTCTGCTTCTACTAACTCACAAATAATATGACCGATTAAAATATGTGCTTCCTGAATTCGAGGCGTATCTTTAGAAGGAATTTGAATCAAATAATCACATAAACCAAGCATTTTTCCACCTTTTTCACCAGTCATACCAATAATCAACATATTCTTTTCTTTGGCAGCGGCTATTGCATTTAGTACATTTTTAGATTTGCCAGAAGTAGAAATCGCAATTAGGGCATCTCCTTCTCTTCCTTTGGCAGCAACTGCTCTTGCAAAAATGGTATCAAAATTATAATCATTCCCTACTGCGGTCAAAAAGGAAGTGTTGGTAGACAAGGCTTCGGCAAATAAAGGTGCTCTTTCTAAGTAAAAACGACCTGATAATTCAGTGGCTAAATGTTGAGCATCCGCTGCACTGCCACCATTTCCACAAAAAAGTACTTTCTGGTCTTTTTTAAAGAGGTAAATTAATTCTTTTGATACATTGGTAATCGTATCAATGAGTGGCTTATTATCAATAATTTGCAATTTTAACAGTACTGATTGTTTGAGCGTCTCTTTTATTTTTTGTTGCATATTTTTGATAATAGTAGTGTTATAAAGTAATCAATGGCTATGACTATCAACCTATTTTTCGCAAGATAGCACC
>JBGCFJ010000135.1:0-11799 GCA_045106885.1 Saprospiraceae bacterium | reverse complement strand
TTGGGGCTACCTATTCCTACAGACGGGGTCAGAGCGCTGCTCTTTTGGTAAAAATCAAGGAGCATCGCTCCGAAACCGTCTGTAGAAACTGCTACATTTTCATTTTTTCTTTAAGGAGCGTAGCTTCGTCACCATTTAGCATTCTAAAATTTTCAGCACTTGGCGACTTCGGCGCTCACAATATCATACTCTATTTAAAAGCCGAAACGATGCTACAAAAAGTTTATGGGATAGAAAAGCCTTTTAAAGCCTTGGCAATATATATGGATGAAAAGGATGTTTTTGTCAATCAGTTAAACGAGTTAAGCAGCAGGACATAAAGAAGGCCGGAGAAAATATAAGTAAGTGTATCATCCAGTAACTTCCTGTTACTGGATGATTTTAGCTGTGAATAATTTTAAATTATCCAGTAATAGGAAATTACTGGATAATAGGGCTACCCTTTGCCCTAAGCCCACCGACCTCTACTAACTTATTACATTTTTTTTATTAATAATCATATAATAATTATGTGATTTGATTCAGCAGGTAGTGCTTGCTTCTCTGTTGAAAAACGCCTAATATTGTGTAAGAGAGAAGGATTGTCAGATAAAAAATACTTCCAAACCTCCAATATTCAAAATGCTATTTTTAGACAAGTGTAAAGAAAATTTTACATATATATTAAAAATACATTATTTTTGCTATCCAAAACTTATTCTTATTAAAATATTAGTTTAAAAAAGCATTATTTTTAAGATAATATTGCTTTTAAATGTTAAGTGAACTAATAATTAATAAGCCTACGTCAAAAGTGCCATCATCCCTACCGATACTATACCACAACTTCATTAAGAAGCGGCTATAGCTCACTAGACAATCTTGATACAGGAATTTTTAATAATAAAAAACAAAAGCAATTTAGAGACATTATATTATTTCTTAATTGCTATTTGGTTATACTGTTATTATTTTTGACCAAAATTACTGTGAAATGTTAGTATGAAAAGCTAAAATTCATAGAAACATTAACTTTAATGAACACGCAGTAATTTGTTTACATTGTTTTAGAATACAAGTAAATACTCAATATAAGAGTAAAACCATCTCGTCGGATGACTATCGTCGTCCGATGAGCTGGTTTAAATCATCCGACGACGCAGTCATCGGACGATTTAAACTGGACTATTGAGAACTTACGAATACAATACAAGACTCATTGATTATGAGTACTTTAGTAGCAATAGCATATTCCCAAGACAGTAACAAAAGAAACACTTATCTCGGAAATCTGCGCACAGAATAGAAATTAGGCGAAAAATTAACTTTATCATTCTTTACAATAAAAGTAGGATTAAAGTTAATTTTGAGATTGCCCTACATATTGCAGACTACTGAAAGTAGTTTTTACAAAGGTTTCAAAGAAATACACCAGATTATTACCCTATTTAGTTGAATTAATTGCGCTCATCATTCTGATTATGAGGGTTTAATTTAACTACTATTTGGAACCCCTACATCTAAATAACTACTAAAATAGCTGCTCGTTTTTAATTAAACTTAAGAACTGTGCAAAAAACTTTACATTTATTTAAAAGTATTGCCTTCGCTCTTTTCTTGGCGTTGAGCTTTCAATTGCACGCCCAAGATATTCATTACTCCCAATTCGGTCGTTCTCCATTGAATATTAATCCAGCTTTGACAGGATTATTTAAAGGAGATATACGTTTTATTGGAAACTACCGTAGCCAATGGAATAATATTCCTGTAAACTATATGACTTTTTCGGGTGGAGTTGACCAGAAAATCATCAACTCTAGCATGAAAAATAGCCTTTTTTCTGCTGCGCTGTATTTGAATCACGATGAGGCGGGAGATTTGAAGTTGAGTAATACCAATGTTAATCTTTCAGGGTCTTTCACTCGGAGGTTATCAACTAAACATTATTTAACCGCAGGGATTCAAATAGGAGGTGCTCAAAGACGATTTGATATCTCTAAATTACAGGTGGATAGTCAATATGATGGCGATACTTTTAATAGTAGTTTGCCTACTGGAGAAAATGCGCTTAATTCTAACGTTTTCTATTCAGACCTTGCTGGTGGGATTAATTACCGTTTTCAGAATGTTGACAATCGGATGAAATTAGATTTTGGCGCCGCCGTTTTTCATGTCAATCGACCTGATCAAAGTTTTTATAAAACGGGCAATCAAAAATTGGAGCGAAGATGGTCTTATTATGGCATGACCACTTTTGGTATTGGCAAAATGCTAGATATTGGCTTACAAGCGATTGGGCAATTTCAAGGCCCTCATCAAGAAATTATAGTAGGCGGAATTGGCAAAATCCACTTAAACCAAGATAGAGATAAAGAATTGGCGTTTGGTTTAGGATTATCCTATCGGTTAGGAGACGCATGGGTACCAAGTTTAGCCGTAGATTATAGAATGTGGTCCGTTGGCTTTAGTTATGATATAAATTCTTCTCCATTTAACGTTGCTTCTTATCGAAGAGGTGGGCCAGAATTGTCTGTAATTTATATCTTCTCAAAAGTCCGTCCACCGAAAGAATTTGAGATATGTCCGTTATTTTAGTCATTGGTCACTAGTCATTAAGTCATTAGTATTGCGTAGTCATGCAAGAGAAACTAATGATTTAATGACCAATGACTATTGACTAAAAATGAATCTTACATCCCGTTACCAAAAAAATAAAAAACTAATAGTGTTTATTCTAAAATTTTTCATTTAGCAGGCCGTGGTACCGTCAGCCGTGAACCGTAAACCGAATAAACGCTAATAAATAGGGAGCAATTAATGAAAAAATATTATTGTCTAATTTTTTTAACCATTTTATTGAATACGCTAGTTTATAGCCAGACTGACCGTTTTGAAGCGGCTGTTAAAAAGGCATTGAATAGCGACCTTTTTTTTACAGATGATGAATTTTTTGGTATCAGTACCAAAGACAGTTTGACTATTGATGAGCAATTTCAGTTTTCGGAGGTAGCTCGAAGAATGCATGCCATCAGTATTGCCGAAGCAGGTTATTTGAGAGTGATAAGAATGGATACGAGCAATAAGAAAATAGACTATCCAACAGCTGTTTATCAAGTGGGAGCGATGAAGAAATTGCAGGGGGATTATGAAGGCGCCCTCCGCTATTTTGAACAATATATTTCCAGCCCACCACCGATAGATAATCAATTTTTAGCCTTGGCAAGAAAAGATATTGATGATTGTACATTTGCCATTCCTCGAACGAAAAAATTGGATAACTTATACAATATCAATCATTTAGGCGAAGAAATAAACACGCCTTATAATGACTTTGCCCCTTTATTAGTAGCCGATAAATTATATTACACTTCCTTAAAATACCAAAAAGAAGAAAAATTAAGCCCGCCTCGTTTATATGCCAAAATGCTGAATTCTGATTTGAAAACAACAGGATTTCCAATTGATGGATTTAATCAACCAGAAAAATCAGTCGCTCATTTAGCGTTTACAAAAGACGAAACAAGAGCTTATTATACGATTTGTGATTACGTGGGTAAAAGTCGGAAAATACAATGTAAATTATATTATCAAGATAAAACAAGCAGTGGCACTTGGAGTAAAGCTAAGGCGTTGCCAAATTATATCAATCGCAAAGGTTTTACTGCTACGCATCCAACAGTCCTTTATGATGAGAATAATCAAGAAATTCTACTGTTTAGTTCAAATTGCCCTGGCGGTGCAGGTCAGTTAGATGTGTGGTATACAGAAGTTGGACCCAAAGGAGATTTTTCAAAAGCGGTCAATTTTAGCCAAATTAATACCCCCGGAAATGAAGTGACTCCCTTTTTCCATCAACCGACCAATACGCTTTATTTTAGCTCAACGGGTAGAGAAGGATTAGGAGGGTATGATATTTATAAATATGTAGATGGCGTTGTTATGCATGCAGGCTATCCATTGAATAGCAGTTTTAATGATACCCATTTTTCTTTAGACCCTTCAGGAGATAAAGGTCATTTCTCTTCCAGTCGCCAAGGTTGTTTGCGATTGAGTGCGTATGATATGGGCTGTCAAGATATTTTTGCCGCAGCATTTATTAATATAGACTTAGAAGCTTTAACGTTTGAGGATTTCTCCAAAAAAGATTTAGAAGGCGTGACGCTTCAATTATTTAAAATACCAGAAGGAAGCCAGACAGAATCGGGTACTCCTGTGGAGGTCGCATTAATAGAAGGTCGAACCAATACTTTAGATAATCAATTTCAGTTTGATGGTTTATTGAGGGACGCCCGCTATCGACTAGTTGCTTCCAAAGAAGGCTATATTAATGATACGCTCAACTTTAATACCAGAGGAATTGCGGAGTCCATTACCTTAAAGAAAGCGCTATTTTTAGCGCCAGATATTTTTGAAATGGACTTAACGGCGCTTACATTTGATGCGGAATATCAAAGACCATTGACCAATTGTATCGTACAATTAATAGATAAAAAATCAGGAGAACGATTTATTACCGATAATATAGCAGACAACGATTTTTATTTTGACATCTATTCTCAAAGAGATTATGTCTTAATTGCCAGTTTAATAGGATATAATTCGGATACTTTGGAGTTTGATACAAGAAGTTATACAAAGGCAGAAGGTATTACTTCTATTACCAAACGCTTGTATTTAAGACCAGGCGGAATAGTTGCCTTGGAAGATTTATTACCCTTGACCCTATATTTTGATAATGATGCACCTGACCCTGGGAGTCGAGAAGTGGTGACTGCAAAGAATTATGAAGAATTATTTGCTGCATACTATCGTAAAAAGAGAGAATTTATAGCTAATTATTCGGACAATACTCCCAGCCCTGTTTTAGATGATAAAACGCAAACAATTCTTGATTTTTTTGAAAACGACTTGAAAGGAAATTACGATACTTTGGGTGTTTTCTCTGAGACGCTAATAAAGTATTTACAAAGAGGGAATACCGCCGTTATTTCTATTAGAGGATTTGCGAGTCCTCTGGCTGCCACAGATTATAATGTTAATCTTGGAAAACGTCGAGTAAATTGTTTGATGAATCATTTTTCTGTTTATCGAGATGGGATGCTCAATCGGTATATGGAAGACGGTTCTTTAGTGCTAAAAGAGGTTTCTTATGGGGAAGAGCAAGCGAATAAATCCATTAGCGAAAACCCAAAGGATAGAAGGAATTCAGTATATAGCCCAGAAGCATCAAAAGAAAGAAAAGTCCAGATAGTTAAAATCATTATTGGCGAAAAATCAGAAGGAAAGTAAAGTAATAATTTTCAATTTTCAATTTAGAATTTTCAATTTAACTAAATAAAAGGTTGAAAATTAGTTGACTTTATTGAAAAAAGAACATTGAGTATTGAAAAAGTTTCTTATGAACAATAAATATTTATGGATAGCAATATTGCTAGTGTTCAGAATGGTAAGCGATAGCTTTGCCACTGAATCAGCAGCCTTAGAAGGGCCACTAACAATAGCTATATCCACCCAGAACACTAGTTGTGCTGCTGACCTCCATGGAAGCGCAACGGTTACTGCCCTTGGCGGTAAATTACCCTATGTTTATGAATGGAGTAACGGGGCAACGACTGCAGCCCTAACAAATCTTGTCGAAGGCAGTTATTTTGTGACCGTAACCGATGCACTGGGTAGCAAAAAAAACTCGGTTGCTATAATTAAAGCTTCTAATCGCTTAAAATTAAGATTTGACCAACAGTCTATTCAGTGCGCTGGACAAACAGATGGAAAAGTCGTGGCTATCCCAGAAGGAGGAATCGCTCCTTTTACTTATGAATGGGAAGATGGTACAAGAAAATCTTTTTTGGAAGGAGTTCGTGGTGGAATGTACGAAATAACAGTAACAGATGCGAATGGTTGTCGAGCAGAAGATTGGGTAATGGTTGTCGAGCCAGAAGAACTTAGAGTAGATGCTTTTTATTATCATGTTAGTTGTGGAGCTACAGCAGATGGTTTAATGGAAGTAACGGCATCTGGAGGGACTGGAACGTATACTTATTTCTGGGCATTAGATGGGAAAGGAGGAACAAAGAGAACCGACTTAGCACCAGGAGCATATTCCGTGACGGTGACAGATGCGAATGGATGTACGGCTATGATTTGTCCAGAAATTATTGCGTCTAAAACACCTCTTTTGAGTGCTTCTTCTAATCCAGAAACTTGTCCAGGCGAAGGAGATGGTACGGGGACAGTGACGGCTAATGGAGACTCTCCACCTTATGTATATCAGTGGCCAAATAATGAAAGTCCTTATAGTACTGCCTTTAATTTAACCGCAGGCACTTACATGGTGACGGTGACCAATTTTAGAGAATGCTCAGCTACCGTAGAAGTGGTCGTTGGACAAGCTGGAGGTGGTTTTGGTTTTGTTGTAGAATCAAATGGTATGATTTGCGGAAATGCAGCGAATGGTCAAGCGAATGTCCGAATAACAGGAGGTGTAGGCCCTTTTAAATATGAATGGATTGATGAAAATACCAATACGGTCGTCAGTACAGAAGAGCGGGTGAATAATTTAACCCCAGGAAATTACGAAGTTAGAGTATCGGACGCTAACGGTTGTTTTGGACAAAGAGATATTTTATTAATAGAGAAACCAGTGCCAACTATCTCTGCTACTACTCTTAATTCAAGGGTTTGTTTTGGTGAAAAGACGGGGGCTGCAGTGGCGACGGCAGCAGGAGGAGAAGGTGATTTTACTTACGAATGGTCAAACGGACAAAAAGGAGCAAATGCAAACAATTTAGCAGGAGGAACTTACCAAGTAACGGCAACGGATGGAAATGGTTGTCAAGCAACGACGAGTGTGGTTATTATCGACAATGCTCCTGTAAATATCAACGAAGCAGTTAATAAACCTTTATGCCATAATGGAAAAAGTGGTTCTATTATAGTGAATGTATCAGGAGGTTCAGGAGACTATGCTTATAGGTGGAGCAATGGTGCAACAACTGAGGATGTCAATAATCTTTTATCAGGAACCTATTTTTTAACCGTTACAGATAAAGATGGTTGTCAAGCTATCAAAGGGATTACGATTGACCAACCTACGCTGATGAGTCTTGAGGTAACGACGACGAATGCAGCGGATTTGAATAGTTCAGATGGAAGTGCTACCCTTACTGTTTCAGGAGGGACTTTACCTTATAAATTTGCGTGGAGTAATGGCGCAACGACCCAAAATTTAACCAATATTCCTGCAGGAAGTTATACCGTAACTATAACTGATGGGAATAGTTGTGAAGAAACAACGACGGTTGTAGTAGAAGCCGATTGTACTTTAATGGCGACTATTTCAGAAACTATTCCAACGAGTTGTGCAGGAAATGATGGTGCTATAGTTGTCACGACGACAGGAGCCAAAGGAGGATTAACTTTTAAATGGTCCAATGGCGCAACTACTGAATCTTTAAGCGACCTAGTTCCAGGGTTTTATGGTGTGACGATAACGGATGGAAATAACTGTGAATACATCGGTCGTACTTTTGTCACAGACGCCTGTAATTGCACGCAACCCGTTTTAGAAAAAGTATTGGTTTTTGAAGCAACTTGTGGCGAAAGTGATGGTGTCATTCAAATTGAAATGCAGGGCGATGACAATGCCTTTAATTATCAATGGTCGGATAATGCAATTAGCGGAACTGAAGCAAAGGATTTACCAGCGGGGGCTTATGAAGTGACGATTACTGATAAAAATAATGCTTTCTGTCAAACCACCGAAATTATCAATATAGGCAACTCCAATGTTGGACCGATAACAGTTTTACGAACGGACCCGGAAATTTGTAATCAGCAAAAGGGGACGGCATTATTAGTGCCTGGGACTTTAACGTATACTTGGAGTGATGGAGGAGCGGGAGGATATCGAGCCGATTTATCTGCTGGCAAATATTTAGTCACGGTAAGCATTCCTGGTTTAGAGGGCTGTATGGATATTTTGAGCATTGATATTGGTTTAGAAAGTGGATTAAAATTAGCAACAACAATCGACCAGCATCCTGATTGTGGTCAAAGTAACGGCATCGCAACCATCAATGTGGCAGGTGGAAGTGGTGACTATAGCTACAGTTGGGGCGCTGCTACCCACCATAATTTACCGAGTGGGACTTATGATATTACGGTGACAGATAAGGTGACCAATTGTACCGAATCTATTTTATTTACTCTTTTAAACGAGGTGCCAACTGCCAATATTACCTTAGATACAATTTCCAATGTAAGTTGTGCAGGTCGGACGGATGGATTTATTAGATATCAAATGACGCCCTCGGCTGATTTTGTTGGTCCAGCGAGCATTATAATTACCGATGGAAAAGGCAAAGAATTTACCCAAAATGCTTTGCCAGTTGGCAACTATTGTTTGATAGCAAAAGATGCGAATGCTTGTCTAGCTGGAGAAGTTTGTTTTGAGATTACCGAGCCTGACTTTTTATTTGTCGATGTCACCGTCATCCCAAAAACCTGTAGTGTGGACAACACTATTTTATTAACAACAAACGGAGGCAACGGACAATATACTTATGATTGGGCAGACCAAGATGGTAAAATTAATCCTAGAGATCGCCGAATGATTGAAAACGGTGCTTATTCTGTGACGGTATCAGATGAAGCGGGTTGTAGTTTGGCGATTGACAGTATTATGGTGGACGGAGAATGTTTTATTTGTGCTTTGGAAGTCACGGCTGCTATTGATGTCGTACCAGAGTGTAATCTGCCAATTGGAGCAGTTACTATTAATACCAGTAATGTTTTGGGTAATTTAACTTATAGTTGGGGGGAGGATTCTATCCGTACCAATTTAAGCGCTGGAGATTATACCGTAACCGTAACAGATGATTTTAGAGGTTGCCAAGAAACAGTATCTTTTACGGTGCCCGAATTAAAAATACCGCAGGAAGTCATAATTACCGAATTAATTGTCTGTCCTAATGAAACTGGGAAATTAAAATATGATGTTGATAACTTTAGATGTTTTAAACAACCAATACAAGTAACAATTACAGATGAACAGGGTACAATTTATGACGAAAACGCCCTGCCTGCCTTTGGGGAATACATTTTTGTCACAGCTGATGGAGATGGGGTAGAAATAAGTCGGCAAGCTTTCTCCGTAGAAGGATATGCGCCAATTATTACCAATTCAAAAGTGGCAGACGAAGGTTGTACCGTTTTAGGTGCAATTGATTTAGATTTAATAGCAAGCGAATCGAATTATAGCATTCAATGGGAAGATTTAACTGGAGAAAACCAAACTGCTGACCGAACGGCTTTAAGTGAAGGGAATTACAGTGTCACCATTACTGATAATACGACAGGCTGCTCGGTCACAAATTATTTTGTGGTCCATAAAAATACAGGCATTGCTGCCGAATTAGCACCAACCGCTTTGACTTGCGATAATGCTCCTGTACAAGTTTTCTTAGAAGGAGATGGCTTAGTTGAGTATAAATGGTCACCAGCCGAATTAGTGATGACAGGTCAAGGAACAGCAAGCCCAACCCTTTTCCCTAGTGCCACCAATCCTAACGTAAGTGTAACTGCGACCAATGCTTTTGGTTGTACGATTACAAAAGATGTGGAGGTGGTATCTATTCAAACCAATCTTCCTGGAGGTATTGGGATAACTCCTCAATGTGATGGATTAACAGTAGGTTTTTCTAGTGAAGGAGTTGTTTCTGACTACTATATTTGGGATTTTGGAGATGGCACTACCTCCTCCGAAGTGAATCCAACACATATTTATCAAGAAGCAGGAGATTATGCAGTAAGTTTACATTTGAGCCCAGACGTTCCTTGTGCGGAAGAAAAAGGAATTTTAGCGAGTAGTCCATTAAATTTAGTAGCAGACGCAAAAACAGCGGCAGATTTTGAAGTAATCTATGACCCTTGTGTCGATGAGGGGGTCATTCGTTTTAAAGATAATTCAACTGCGACTCCAGGGACTATTGCTACTTGGGATTGGGATTTTGGAAATGGAATGACTTCGTCGAAGCAAAATCCAATTATTACTTTAGCGGAAGGAACAGAATTGGACGTAACTTTAAAAATAAATTCTAATATTGGTTGTGATGGAGCAGCAGTTAAAAGTCACTCGTTTAAAGTAATTCGTCAACCCAAAATACCTTTAGCACATTTAATCTGTCAAGATGTACCCACTGAATTAAATCCTAATGCTATAACAGAAGGGATTAGTTACAAATGGTCACCTGCGGAATTATTAGATAATCCAACTGCTGCGAATCCAATTGCGACCATTCCGAAGTCTTCGGACTTAATGGTTAAAATTACCCAAGACGGTTGTGTGAAGGAGGAAGTGGTTAAAATAGAAGTGCCAAGAGAACAAGAATTTGAGCTAAGTGAAGATGAAGAAGTTTGTGATACCACAAGTCGATTAATCTACGTGGAAGCTCCTGGAAATAGTAGAATCGAATGGACAGATGTAGCTACAGGAAAAATAATTGGTGGTATTTCAGAATTGATGGTCGCACCTGGCATTTACCAAGTAAAATTGACAGATGAAAATAACTGTACAGTAACGGAGGAGGTCGCCATTGAAAATTATGAAATAGTGGCTAGTATCATTGATAATACCGACCCTTGCGAAGGCGGTGTAGGTATATTAGAGGTCGCTAACGAAGGAATAGAAGCTATTACCGAGTACCAATGGGAAGATGCAGAAGGCATTATTAGTGCGAATTTAAATCAGGATAATATTGAAATAGAACCTGCTGTTACAACAGATTATACCGTAACGGTTCGAAATGATTTTGGATGTGAAGCAACTTTAACTGAAAATGTAGCGGTTGCCAATTTAGTAGATATGGTCGTTATTCCAGAAAGAGATACTATTTTTAAAGGAGAATTGACCCCAATTAATATTGTTCCAGCAGGAGCATATATTATAGAATGGGCACCAAGTCCGACTTTATCCAGCATGTCTGGATTTGAGCAAGTAGCGACTCCTGAGGAGACAACGACGTATACCGTGACGATTATCGACGAAGCGACCAATTGTTCTATAACTAGAGAGGTGACTATTTTTGTAAAAAGTGTGGTTTGCGGTACGCCAAATATTTTCTTCCCCAATGCATTCAGTCCAAATGGAGATGGGAATAATGATGTATTATATGTAAGAGGCAACGCCATTTCAGATGTGTATTTTGCCATCTATAATCGTTGGGGAGAACAAGTTTTTGAATCCAACTCTAAGGATATCGGCTGGGATGGTACTTTTAATGGACAAGTAGTGTCTAGTGATGTTTATGGTTATTACCTAAAAGTAACTTGTGTGGATGGAGAAGTATTTGAAACGCAGGGAAATGTGACGGTTTTGAATTAAAATTTCTGTAAGAATTATAATAAAAAAGCCCTATCAATGATTGAATTGATAGGGCTTTTTTATTGAAAACAAGGAAGTCATTTAAATCGAGACAATTCAGATAACTGTATTTGCGAGACTGTTCAAATAACTGTGTTCAGGCAAAATTTCAGTATTGAAAATCAAGGCTTTACTGCCTACTGCCTATTAACTGTAAAGCCCCAATCTTTTGGACGAATTACTGGATAACTTCCCGTTATCCAGTAATTTTAATAGTGATTTTCAAGGTGTTAAATTATATAGCAATATTAATTGCCGAATTAATATAGGGAATGTCTTGGAACATAAAGTTGTATCCGATAAATAGACATAAGTTGTAACTCTTTTTCTGGTTGCTGGTTAGGATTTTTAATCCGATACCATTATTTCTCTCGCCTCTGGCGAGTGTTTAGTCCTAATTC
>JBGCFJ010000134.1:0-5440 GCA_045106885.1 Saprospiraceae bacterium | reverse complement strand
AATAATTAGCCAGTTAGACCAGTCAATTTTTCTTCTAAGGAATTCAAAAAATGCTTGCATAATGGATTATGGACGCATTTTTTGAGTTTCTTAGAAGGGAAAAAGGCGGTATAAATGGTTGCTTATTTCTGCCACTTTGCCTTAGTCTAGTAAACAGTTGTCGGTTATCCGTTGTCAGTTTGACGTACTAACCGACAACTGACAATCAGCAACTGATATGAATTGGAAAAAAATAGGTGAAAAAATCGCTTTTAAAGGCTGGCGAGGCATTTTACAAAAGACCTTTAAATTACCCAATGGCAAAAAAGCTATTTTTGATGTCATTCAAATGGAAGACTTTGTGACCATCATAGCTTTCACAAAAAATAAAGAAGCCATTTTAATTAACCAATACCGACCAGGTCCAGAGATGGTTTTAACTTCTTTCCCAGAAGGAGGAATTGAAAAAGGAGAAGCCCCTAAATTAGCGGCAGCAAGAGAATTATTAGAAGAAACAGGCTACCGAGCTGGTAAATTTATCTTTCTTAAAAATTTCCGAGCAGCATATAATACGCAGGTACAAATTTGCTTACTAGCATTAGATTGTGAAAAAGTAACTACGCAAAAACTAGATACGACTGAATTTATAGATGTTTTCTTGCTACCTATAGAAAAATTTCGTTCTCTCTTAACTAATTCCAAAGATGAATCGTTTCATAATGTAGCCGCTGGTTATTTAGCTTTAGATTATATGGGATGGTTATAGACACTTTTTAAATTTGAAAAGTATTTGTATTTTTACTCTAACCATAATTCTCCTTAAAACATCTAATTGATTCTTTACAAATGAGTGATTCTAATTATTATGAAAGAGCCAGAGAAAAGGTGGAAGAAAAGAAAAAATTCCATAATCACCTTCGTTCTTACATTATCGTCAATATGATTATGTTATTTACAGGCGTCTTTTTTCGGTCTAGAGGTGGCTGGATGATGGTTGCCTTTTTCTGGGGAATTGGCTTGTTTTCTCATTATGTTAAGGCTTATGGATTTATGGGACTAGGAGAAGATGATGATTGGGAAGACAAAGAAATTGAAAAAGAAGTGAAGCGCATGAAAGCTAGGGCTAAATATAGAGACGACCGTAATCCGCCTCACGCTAAAAAACAGGAAGACGAGTTAGAAATGGACGATTACTTAGATTTGGACCAACCACAACCGATACCTCGGAAAAAATATGATGACAGTGACTTAGTGTAATAGTAGACAGTAGGCAGTTAAGCTTCTGATTTTCAAACCTAAAATTTTGTGCAAACACAGTTAACTAAACCGTCTCACCTCAAACCGTTTGTAATACGCTACCTTGTAAATTTTGAATAATTTTGTCATTCTGTAAATGGCATTCCCGCCCACTTCGTGGTTCATTCACTTGAATGTCCACTGGACATTCACCCTTCGGGTTCGTTCATCCATCATATAAAATACTTTGCTTAAAATCTTTGGCTAACAATAATTGAATATTATTCAAGACAATTTCTCCCATCGTTTTACATTCTAAAAAAGATTTGGCCTTATGATGATAAGATAATTCCTTTTTTAATTGATTCACTTTTCTACTATCAGAAATCGTATCTTTCACCATAATTCTCAATAAATGATTGATACGTTGCCTAGACCTTTTGACCCTTGCCGCAATCATACTCCTTTCCTCTAATTGATATTGAGTTACCGTGGGTTTACTCATGTGTCCCACGCCTAGGAAAATAATAGGATTATTCTCTTTAAAATATTGGGGTAAATAAAAACTTTTTCTGCCTTCATAAGATTGTTGGTCAAAATCAATAGCCCGAATTCTAAATTGTGACCCTTCTATATCTGGTGTAATATCTACTACAAAATTATAGGCACGCATATCTCCCAATAAGCGTACAAAACACCGTTCATTAAATTTAATAAATTCCTTTGCAATCCGAATTTGATTAAAAGGCGTATCATTCAGATTATTTTCAATAAAACTATCTCCTGGAATACCAGCTACGTGTTCTTCTATCAGCGTATTTCTATCTACCAAATAAGTAATTCTATTAGGCGATAATAAATCCTCTAATTCTAATCCATACAGCCGAGACGAATCTGCTTTTTTAACATAAAAATGGTCGTAATTATCATTTAATCTATTGATGATTCGAACTCGAAAAGGTTTAGTATTTCCGAAAGTACAATAATCAATTCTAGCGACAGAAAGATGTTCTAATACCTCAAAGTCTCCATCTGTTTTTAAGAGCGCATAGATTTTAGTTAAGGCAGTATCTAGTTCTATTCTATCGGATTCCTCATAATAAACCGTCTCCCATAAGGTATCATTCCCTTCCGCATCTAGTAAAGAAACAGAAGTGCTACTCCGCAACAAATCATCATACTGGATAGGCAATTGCGTATCTCGATTATACCGTTGTAAATAAGTCCGAAAAGGCTCATTAATTTTAAAGGGTATTTTCTTTTTAGAAGGGACATCGCCTTTCATAAGCTGTTTTATTTAGAATAGAGATTAGAGACCATTTTATTGAGAGAATAGAGAAAGAGAGTATTCGATAATTATAATCGTTGAAAGATTGACATTCTACTAAATTAACAGGACAATTAATTATGATTTTGTTAAAAAAGTCTTTTATCAAATATCTACATGCTATATTAAATAGTCAAAAAATAAGTGCTTAACTTTGAAGACTCAATTTAGGTTAATTTTTATTACCACCACATAAATTCGATTTAAAAAATAATGCAAAATCAATCAACTACCTTAACAACTGCTTTTATAGCTGAAATTAAGAGACGCCTTTTTGAAGAAAGCATGGTTCGTTTAAAGAAATGCCTTGCCGAATTAACGGAGGAACAAATTTGGTATCGCCCCAATAATGCTTCTAATAGTGTGGGTAATTTAGTACTACATCTGCATGGAAATGTTCGCCAATGGGTAGTAGCTGGTCTAGGGAAAAATAAAGATGTTCGAGAGCGGCAACTAGAATTTAATGAACAAGGTCCTGTTCCTACTAATAAAATGTTAGCAGATATGGACCGGTTAATGGTAGAAGTGAATACCATTTTGGATAAGATGACTTCGGATGATTTATTGGAGGTTAGAAATGTACAGGGATTCCAAGAATCTGGATTGAGTATATTGGTGCATATTACGGAGCATTTTTCTTATCATGTTGGGCAAATGACTTATATCGTGAAGATGTTGAAAGATATGGATATGGGGTATTATGCGGAACATGATTTGGAAGCAAAGTAATTTTGTGACGCTGATTTCGCTGATTATTATGATTTTTTATGTTTCAAAAGGGCTTTCTTTAAGCGTTTTGTGAGAACTCTTTTGTTTCAAATCTATTTTTATTGCCAGAGATAAATTGCTAATTTATCAGTTAAAGCGAAATACAGTAAATTGCCATTGATATTGACCATTTTTACCGCTCCTAAATCCGTAGGCAAAGGCAATAATTGGTCTTCTAAAATAGGTTGATTCAATAGAAAAGCTTGTCCTCTTTTCCAGAGTAATAATTGTTGGTCAAGGATTTGAAATTGGTCAATGTCTTTAATGGGAATGGTCTGTTTTAATTGACCAAAAGCATCAAAAATAAATAGTCCGTTTTGGGTGTCACTTAAATAAACTTCATTATTTTTTTCTTGTAAAAAAGAAGGGCTTAATTGTTTTTGTACTACTTGGTTTAAATTCCTACTTTCAAATAATATTTTCCCTTCTGGGCTTAGTTTTTTTAAAACCGCTGTTATTTCATCATAAACCCAGATATTATTATCATTGGCTAAGGCAATTCCTTTGGGCGCAAGTATGTCTAAATCATATAAATTGAGTTCTTTGATGACCGATAAGGTTCTATCCAAAATAATAATAACTGCCAAATCTGGATAATACACTAAAATATTCAGCGGATTCTTTACGGCTATTTTGCCTACTCGTCCTAAGCGGTTATTATTATACTCAAATTGTTGTGTTCCTTTTTTATCAAATTTTATGATTTTTCCTTCTGCTGTGGCTACATAGCTATTTTGAAGATTGTCTGTGGTTAGGTAGGTGCTTTTTATTGGGATAGTTTGGAGTAGTTGGTAGTTGGAATCTTGTAGTACTTCCTCCCCCTGCCCCCCTCCAGAGGGGGAAAAAATCTGTGCAAAAATTAAGCTATTTGCTAAGAAAGAAAGGAATAGGATTAGTTTTACTTTCAAATTTATTTTTTAGTAAACTATTTAGAATTATTTTTAATAGATAGACTAATAAACTAACTCAATTATCTTGTATTCTTCAACTCAATGAATTAAACTATGCTCGTAAAAAAACTCCACTTTCTCTATGAACTCTATTCCTCTATCGTAAAAATACAATCTTTTAAGTATTTCTATTCTGTATAAATCTCCTCCAATTCACTCTCAAAAAAACGAATATCCATTGTCTCCCCATCAAACACCCCATAAGAGTTATGAACTAGCCAATCTCCAATATTAACATATCGGGTTTTGCCATTGGGTAATAGGGTATTAATTGGTAAATGTCGATGTCCAAAAACAAAATAATCGGCATCAATGGTTGCTGACTTTCTCACCGCATATTGATACAACCATTCGTGTTCCATCCCATAAAAATTAGGTACTTTTGGCTTTTCGCCTTTACTTTTTAAAACCCAAGTAGTTGCTACCCATAGACCAAAATTTGGATGTAAGCGAGCAAATAACCATTGGCACAGTTTACTTGCAAAAATCTTTTTTAAAATTTTATAACCGTAATCTTCTGGTCCTTTTCCATCTCCATGTCCAATAAAAAAAGTTTTGCCATTGATTTTTTCTAAGATGGGTTCTCGGTAAGTTTTAATCCCTAATTCTTCTTCAAAATAATCAAACATCCACATATCATGATTGCCTATAAAAAAATAAATGGGAATACCCGCATCACTTAATTCAGCTAATTTGCCTAAAAATCGAACATATCCTTTTGGTACTGCTCGTTTGTATTCAAACCAAAAAAACAAATCTCCTACTAAGTAAATAGCGGTGGCATCCACCTTTATCATATCTAACCACCGAACTAATTGTCGTTCTCTTTCTTTACTAGTTTTGATAGCATCAATACCTAAGTGAAAGTCAGAAGCAAAGTAAATTTTCATGTTTTCGAGTTGCCAGTTGTAAGTTCTAAATTTTCAAAAGAAGTAAGAACTAATTCCTAGAAAACAAGAGCTAAGTAATGAGTGAAAAATAAGCAGTAATAATAATTTCTATACTTTGAATTGCCTAGTGGTTAGTCAACTTTGAAATATCGAGTAATCTTTTTTGCGAAAAGACACTTGGAGGTCTTGAAGACGCTCCAAGGTCAGGTAGCAAAAACCTTGGAGTGTCTCTCAGACCTCCAAGTGTTTGAACTAATTAACCCGTCATTTCTTCCTTGACACTACACTAG
>JBGCFJ010000133.1:0-2279 GCA_045106885.1 Saprospiraceae bacterium | reverse complement strand
GGTTGCGGACAAAATGTCCTCACCAGCAGTCTCCATTTTTTAGAACCAATCACCCCTGAAGATAGGGGATGAGAACTTAAAGTTCGTCTTGAATAAAAAAAAGTTAAAATCATCCTAAAAAGTGATTTTTATCATTTCTCTTCGTCTAAAGAGTAGCTACTTTTGAAGTATCTTTTATCACACAATAAATATGAAGTATATGAAGGATTTAAAAGAAATAATTAAGCCAGTGGTTGTTTTGGCAATTGCTTTTTTAATGACAGTTGTGGTGGTAGGAATAATAGCTTATACTAATTGTGAAGAAGCTAAATTATTTATTGATAATATAATGGGTAATACAGTAGCAACGAGTACTTTAAGACAGGCTTAGGACAAGACTTATTAAGCTCTAATATTTAAACCCCTTTGTTGACGTTGTCTTCAGAGGGTTTGTTATTCGATTACAGTATGTTTATAGATTTCCTTGAATAATTTCCTGATATTTGGAATGGCTATTTAATGGATTAATGATTAATATTTTTGCGTGCACGACTAGTCGTTCTGTAATTTTATTACTTAAGAATTGGGTAGTACACAAAATTAGGTAGAAATCTTATAATTAAGCGCTTGAAAATTTACGTATATATTAAATATTTTGAAATTTTGAGCAAAAATTAGCAGCTTAAACAAAAAGAAATTTTTCTTTTTTTAGACCAATTCTTCTTTTTCAAAAAAATCAATCTAAATTATTGATTTTTAGCTAGATAAGTATGGTGAACAGGTTGTTAAACAAGATAGTTGATCTAGTGAGTAATACAAAAAATTAACAAAAGTTACTTTGAATTCTCCGAAATAAAGCGTTATTTTGTATTGCCTTTAATGATTCTCTCTATGTATGAGGTCGTTTCTCTTTACAGATTAACGGCCTCTATTGGAGGACTAATATATTTTTATTCCTTTCTTGCCACTATAGAATAAACCATTGGTAACTTCCCTTCCAACCCTTTTATCTGATACCCTTCTTCTATTTCAACTGTATTTGGAAAACATGCGTAAGGTGAATAGTCGTATTCTTGAAAATTTTCTAATACTAATTGATTCTTTAATAAAGTACTCAAAACAGCTGATAACGGGTGATTCCAACTATAACCCATAATAGCTTCGTGAGCTGCACCATCTGTATAACTAGTGGTGTATGCTTCATGGAAAATTTTCTTATTAAAATAAGGATAGGCCAATTGTTCGAAGGCATCATCTAACATCCATAAAACAGGATGAAATTCGACAAAAATAAATTGACCTTTAGGTTTGAGGAAATGAGCAATTAAGGCCCCCCATTTATCTATCTTTGGAAGCCATCCAATTGTCCCATAAGAAGTAAAGACAATGTCAAATTGTTCGGTTAGATGATTGTCTAATTCGTTGACATCACAACAAATAAATTGAGTTTGCTGTGTTAAGTTTAATTGAATGGCTAATCTTTCTGCTTGCTGAATAGCGGCATCGGATAAATCTACCCCTGTTACTTGCGCACCCATACGAGCTAAGGATAAAGTATCTTGACCAAAATGACATTGGAGATGCAATATTTTTTTTCCTTTTACATCACCTAATAGCCCCAATTCAATCTCCTTAAGCGAGGTCTTTCCTTTGATGAAATTTTCATTATCATAAAAATCAGAACCAATATGAATAGCTGTTTTTTTATTCCACAGGCTTTTATTGACTTGAATGTAATCTTGCATGGTTTAATTGTTTTTGTTAGAGATTTATGGAGATTATTTACGGCATCCGATTTTTTCTAAAATGAGTAGATGAATAAATTAGATTAGCAAGTCTATTATAAAAGAAAGCCCTATTTTTTAATTTTAGTTCCCTATTTGTTTGTTTAAAAATGACAGGATGTAAAGACCTTCTAAGAAATATACTTATTTTTCAAAATTTAGGTTTATAAAATTTTGAATTGATTGATCAGCCCTTACCTTTAGCGTTGTATAAGTGAAAAGAACAAAATAACTTACCCCATTAAGCTTGTTCTTTGTCCGTCTAAAAAACTAAAAAAAAGAGTCCGTACCAAAGGGTATGCTCTAATTTTTTTAATTTCTTAGCCGAAAAAATACCTGCGCTTTCTGGAGCAATTTATTTAATTCTCTTCACTAATAACTTGGGTTTCGGTAATATTTTTTGTAAAAAAAAGATTTAGACTAGTTTTAATTGCTTTTTCGTATCTTATAAAAACAAAAAGTATAAAATTAATTTTAATAAAATAAAAAATATTAAATTCAGTTAACGTAAATAAC
>JBGCFJ010000132.1:0-3040 GCA_045106885.1 Saprospiraceae bacterium | reverse complement strand
GAAGCCATCCAAAATATCTTTTTATTATCCGCAGGTTTAGCTTTATTGCCGAACTGTCAAATGGAGGAAAAAGGCCCTGTTTATGCCAACGTACCATTAGAAAAAGGACAAAGGACTTTGATGAATTTATTGACTGATGCTATCTTACCAAGAGCAGGTACGGAAATAACTACTCCAGAAAGTACGACAGATTTTATTCTAACCATGCTGAATGATTGTACTGCTCCAGAAGATATTCAAGCCTATTTATTAGGAATGAAAGAATTTCAAATAGGGATTAAAACATTGCACAATACTGCTTTCAAAAAGTTATCAGTAGAGGAACAATTGGCATTATTTGAAGGAATCGGTGATTCAGAAAAAATGACTGAAAATGCTAAATCCTTTTTTAATAAAACGGTAGGCATGACTCGTAGACATTTTACGAGTTCTGAATATTTTATGAAAAATCGACTAGATTTTGAATTTGCACCAGGACGATATTTAGGTTGTGAACCTGCGTAACACAGCTCTCTGAGCTGTGAATGGTATGACAAATAGACGAATAATTCAAAATAAGTAAACCAACTAAAAAACATAATATGGACAAGACCAATGTAGCTTATGAGGAATGGCCAGAGTGGATGAAAACGGTAACTGCTTTTTATTACAAACGATTTATTAAGTCTATAAAATCACCTAAAGCTGTTAGGAGTTTTTCCTATCTTAGTTTTCTTATAGGTGTTTTGGCAATAGCGGAATCTTTAACGGTTGTCGAAGGACTAACAGATACTCCTACTGGTCGAAAGTTAAATTTTATCCTGATTGCTGGAGGAATGCTTAATTTTTTGATAGGCGTATTAAATTGGATTTATAACTACAAAATGCATCTTTGGATAAATGAAAATAGTTCATGGGAAGAGCGATTTACGAATAAATCAAGCGGTAAACATCAATTTCAATATTTACTAATGGTTGTTTTGTTGATAACAATTTCTTGTTTAGCGGCCTATCTTTTCTTAATTTTTATATGAGAGCGAATTTATAAAAATTGCTGACTTTTAAGTTAAAACTAAGTAATTCCAAACTTAATGGAATGGCACTACAAAATAAAATTATGTCGAATAATAATACTGATAATCACTACGACGCCATCGTCATCGGCGCAGGCATGAGTGGGAGTTACGCCGCCAAAGAATTATGTGACAATGGACTTAAAACATTGATGCTAGAAAGAGGGCGAAATGTGGAACACATCAAAGACTATCCAACCACTAGTATGCAACCATGGGAGTTTCCACATCGGGGACAAATTCCACACGATGTTAAAAAAGAGAACCCTGTAATTAGCCGCTGCTATGCGTATAAAGAAGATGCGATGCACTTTTTTGTAAAGGATACGGAGCATCCATATATCCAAGAAAAGCCTTTCGATTGGATTAGAGGGTATCAAGTCGGTGGAAAATCTATCATGTGGGCAAGGCAAGTACAGCGCTGGAGTGATTATGACTTTGAAGGCCCTGCTAGAGATGGTTTTGCAGTAGATTGGCCGATTCGCTATAAAGATTTAGAAGAATGGTACACCAAAGTCGAAGGCTTTATTGGCGTATCTGGGAATAAAGATGGCTTAGCTACATTGCCCGATGGTGATTTTCTAAAAGCCTTTGATTTAAATTGTGTAGAGACTTATTTCCAAGATAAAATTAAAGAAAATTATAAAGATCGTCACGTCATTTATGCCCGTTGTGCGCATTTGACGGAAAACCGTCCCATTTTTAAAGAGCAAGGTAGGGTACTGTGTCAAGGTCGAAATATTTGCCAAAGAGGTTGTCCTTTTGGTGGCTATTTTAATGCCAATTCCACGCTAATTCCTTGGGCAAATCGAACGGGGAATTTGACGCTAAAACCACACTCTGTGGTGCATTCAATTATTTATGATGATCAATTAAATAAGGCAACGGGTGTCAGAGTGATTGATGCGAATACGAAGGAGACAACGGAATATTTTGCTAAAATTATTTTTGTCAATGCCGCCACTTTTAATACCAATGCCCTTTTATTAAATTCTAAATCAGAACGATTTCCTGATGGCTTAGGCAATGATAGTGGTACTTTGGGTAAATATGTGGCTTTCCATAATTATCGAGCAAGAATTAGTGCAATGCACCCTGATCATCAAGATAAGAGAACAGTTGGTCGTCGGCCAACGAGTGCTTATATTCCTAGATTTAGAAATGTCTACAAACAAGAAACGGACTTTTTAAGAGGTTATGCGGCAGGGTTCGGAGCTAATCGCTATCGAAATGTACAAGCGGAAGGATTTGGTGCGGACTTGGCCCAAGGTTTATTAAAAAATCACGACTTTGGTCCTTGGCGAGTGGGTTCTCACATGATGGGCGAAACCATTCCAAAAGTTAGTAATTTCTTAGCTTTAGATACCGAAAAAGTAGATGACTGGGGCATTCCTTTACTAAAAGTGGATATTGATTATGATGATAATGATGAAAAAATGATTCAAGACTTTTTTGAGCAGTTAACGGATATGTACACTAAAGCAGGATTTACAGACATTAAAACACTAGATGATAAACGAGTACCAGGCTTGGATATTCACGAAATGGGCGGTGTGAGAATGGGCAAAGACCCTAAAACTTCTATGCTCAATAAATGGAATCAACTACATGCTTGCAAAAACGTTTTTGTGACCGATGGTGCTTGTATGACTTCTGTTTCTACCCAAAATCCTTCTTTAACTTTTTGTGCTTTGACGGCTAGGGCTGCGAATTATGCGGTGGAGCAACTTAAAAAAGGAGAACTTTCTTAGTAATTTTCAATTTTCAATTTCAAATTTTCAATTTTAAACCACCTTCGGCGGGAATTTGAGGTTGAAGTTGAATTTAAGATTAACAATTATCGACATTTTAAATTATCGACAATTTGTTGGTTTTAAATTTTGTGTAAGTGCCTAAAGGCACATTTGGAATGCTTGAAACATCGCTTTCTACCAACATTTTGTCCCGCTGGGACAGGGGTGATTGGTTCTATTAATTTTCGAATCATG
>JBGCFJ010000131.1:0-1775 GCA_045106885.1 Saprospiraceae bacterium | reverse complement strand
TTTTCTGTTTTGCTTTTTTGGTAAAGACGGAACTAGCCAACAACATTTAACTAAAACTTGGTCTATTTCTACAGGAGTTACTTTCAATGCCAAGGGTGGAAATGCCACTTTACATTATCACTTAAATAGTTTTGATGAATTTCGGCTCAACTTTTATGGTATCAAACATAAATATTTCTTTCCTCCTGATAATGGTGAGTTATCTCTTAAAGCTAAGAATCTAAGTCTAGAATTTTCTAAAGGCTATAAATTTAGACATATTAAAAAAGCAACTACTAATCTTGGAATGGGCTTTTTCTGGGGTAAAGAAACAATAGAAGATAACCTACTCCCAACTAACAATCTATTTGGAATAAGTACTTTTATAGAATATGAATACGCCCCATTAAATTGGATGACATTATTCACTCGTTTTAAAATGCTGATTCCTATTCATCTGGCTAGAAGTAAAACGCTAAGATTAACTTTTGGTAGTCGGTTCTATTTCTAAGGTCAAGTAAATTCCATCAATACTAAAATCATTATTTGATAGTAAGTCTCGTCTCTTGCTATCCTTCTAAACTAATGCCCTTTGGGTAATTTTTTAATCTTGGTCTTTGACCATCAAACATACTATTTATGAATCTTACACTACATTTAAAAGTGATGCTTTTATTCTTTGCATTTCTATTGATAGGAACATCATCCCTAATGGCTCAATGCGATTTTTCCAATCAAACGGAAAGGTTAGAATATGCTGCCATCAAAGACTTCTATGAACAAAATCGAAAAGACTTTCTAAGTTTTAATATGCGGGATTTTGTCAACGGGCAGCTTTGTGACATTTGCGATGTCCCAGAGGTTTATTGCGAAAATGATAAAGTAGTTGGACTTTTTATGATGGGGAAAAACTTAACCACTATTCCTCGGTCAATTGCCGCTTTTTCGGATTTACGATTTGTCTTCTTAAACAACAATCAATTAAACTGTTTACCCAAAGAATTGGGGCTTATATGTTCTGGTACTCCTGCTGATTTAGTATTGGAAGGAAATCCAATCTTTAATACTACTGGCTTTTTTGATTTCTGCTCCAATCCTAAAGATATTTGCATCCCTTCCAAATCATTCGATGTTTGTGATAACCTTGGATTTATCAATTATCTCGACACCCTTTATATACTTGGTTTGGGTGAAAGCTATAATAAGGTAGAAATTATTGGTGCGCCTACGGATTGGAAGGTTTTCCCTATTTGTGAATACTGTGAGGACATAAAATTAATCAATGATTTACCCAACGGAGATTATACTTTGAAGATTAATGTAACTGACGAAGATGGGCAATCTTGTTATCGAGAAGAAAAAATCACCGTCAATAATAATCATAATACCTCTCCTACTTCTCCTACTAATGATATAGGCGCAATCAATTGTGATAATTTAGATTTTGACATAAACCGAGGGGATGTCTATGTTACTGGTTTATCTGCTGCCTATAATAAGGTAGAATACATTGGAGCCAATACCAATTGGAAAGTGATGCTTGAATGTGATGGTACTTGTTCCGAGAATACTTTAATTCCATCTTTAGCCGCTGGTACTTACACTATCAAGATTTTCCAATCGGACGGATTAGGAAATAACTGTTATCGAGAAAAAGTCATTATAATTGATGAGACTGATACCACTTTGCCTACTAGTGAAGTGGGAGCTATTAATTGTGATGGTCTTGAATTTGAAGTAGATTTTGATGGGGTTTACATTAGTGGTCTAACCGCAGTTTATAATAAGGTAGAATA
>JBGCFJ010000130.1:0-7981 GCA_045106885.1 Saprospiraceae bacterium | reverse complement strand
CCTACCAGCCTGACGGATTCTTTTTCCTTTTAGCTGCGTTAAAATTATTCAACGTAGCTACGGCTATGCTGAATAATTTTGCCTTGCTAAAAGAAAAAATAACCTCGTCATTTCTGGTAGGTTATTTATTGCCTCATCCCTTAACTTAAATTTGTCCGAGTACTTACCTACATAAAAATTACCTTTTCATGGATTAGGCATCCTTGTGGTTCAAGTCATAACTAATTGATAGTTTAATCGAACGTACTTTTTCGTTAGGCAAGATGAGCAAACACTGTTTGTGAACCGTTCACAGGTGGGGTAGCCCAATGCCCCTTGGCTGAGTAACAAAAAGACCATCTAATTATTCCCTCTTTCTACTTACAAAAAACAGGAATTTTACCACTTTTATTCTTTACTGAATTTCAAAAAATAATACCTTTTTTTATAAAATATCAAAAAAATAAATTTATTTTTCACCACGTATATATTTTTTTAAAATTATTTTTATCCGCATGAAATGTCAAAATTTTGTCATATACCTAAATTTTAACATTTTTAATTTTGGTATTAATTAGATAATTTACCTACTTTTGGCATTAAAATATTCCATAATTTATATTGATTATCTTAGGATTATAAATTATAAATTTTGAATAGACCAAAAACCGGAGCGATTTAAGTATACTGTAAGTCAAAATTCCCAAACCTGACAAATGCATTGTTATTTATATTAATAAAAAACAATTTTGTTGTCAAGTATTTGACTTATATATTGAAAGGTCTTACCTTTGAAGTCCCATATTTAATGAATTCCTATCGCAGACTAAAAAATTAAAAAGAAAATCCTAACAGATTAAAATTTTATTAATTCCCACAAAAAAAACGGAAGAAATAAGGAATCTCCTCTAGCATAAAATAAATATTGCTAGATGATTCTTCATTATTTTTTTTTTTTTTTTTTCCCAACTTAAAGCGTTGGTTTTGATGTAATTATCATTGGTATTATTGCTGACCCACAGCGGAATCAATCCCACATCGATTCTTTAATACTTCGATAAACAACTCTAAATCAATTAATTAAGCTTATTTCAGATAAAGTTTATAGTAGATTTTATCGGTATGAACATTATTCCGTGAACTAGCGTATCCAAAATTATTGACATGAACAAGGTTAAAGTATTGCTCCTATTGAGTATAGGGGTCATGTTGTCTCTCACAACATTGACAGCAAATGTATCTGATGCATTTGAGTATGATTATGCTGCTGAAAAAGCATTCTACACATCTTACTCTGAAGCAGAAATTAAGTCTAACGTGATGAATTCTAATCACGTATTAGCCAACCATTATGACGCTTCCGTCCAATATTTCGTTAAAGACAATTTATACTATGGCAGAAAAGGTTTTTCTAAGACTTTAGGAAGAACCATGATGTATTTTCCAATCATCGAAGAATACTTGAAAATGTATAATATGCCTGATGATTTAAAGCATGTTGTCATTGTTGAGTCTCACGCTAATCCTCATGCTACGTCTCACTGTGGAGCTAAAGGCTTATGGCAATTGATGCCAGAAACGGCTAGAAGATATGGTTTAGTAGTGAACGCTAATCAAGATGATAGAAAAGACCCAAGAAAAGCGACCGAAGCTGCGCTTAGATATTTGTCTTACTTATACAATTTATTAAATAAGGACTGGACTTTAGCTATTGCCGCTTATAACTGTGGTGAAGGTAGAGTGAGAAAAGCTGTTCGACAAGCGAATAGCTATGATTATGATAAAATCAAACATTTGCTACCAAAGCAAACGCAAAAATATATTCCAGCCATTTTAGCAGCAGGTTATTCTGTTGATAATTACGCAGCTTATGGCGTAATTCCAGCAAATACGCCTTATACGCTAAGGTTTACCAATACCGTGAAAGTTTTTGATAAATTGACTTTTGCTGAAATTTCTACGATTACAAATACACCTGTTACAACAGTACAAAAATTGAATCCTTCCTACACCAAAGGATATGTACCTACTAACAAAAAAGGAAATTATGTGATTCTTCCTGCTGTTAGTAGTCACCAATTAAGTAGCCACTTAAAGCGGTCTAATAAGTACGCTGTTGCTATGCGATTCTAAAAAAAAAGATTGCTTACTAACTACTGTAATCTAGGGAATAAGCACTATTTGATTCAAAACAAAACCACTTAAACTTTCACAAAATGCTGGAACTAATGGTATTCATGACCATATTATATCTTTTAAACGTTTTAAGAACTCAGACACATTCTGAGGCGATTTAAGTATATCTATTTTGACACCAAAAGTGCATTTGATTGTCAAGTTTGGTGGGAAAAAGTTTCCACTGGTTAAATTGGATTTTTTAATAGAATGCCATCTTATTAAGGCTATAACGGAGTTAACAAATCTCGAAGAAATATTGAGTTGTTTAGCAACTCAAAAACTTATATCCAATTTTACATACCAAAATACAAGGTCTTTTGAGAAATGATGAACGATGAATGATGAACGATGAATTCGCCAAATACTAAAATTTATGGTATTCATCAGAACATTTATTCTCTCTCCTTTCAAAAATGGCCTTGGCCAAACATTTTTTAATCTCATGTGCGAAAAAGGGTAGCTTGATTCAGTTCGAGTTACCCTTCTTTATTGTTTACAAGATGACAGGATTATGCAGGAATTGATAGTAGACAGTCAGCAGTGGCAGTAGGCAGTAAAGCCTTGATTTTCAATACTAAAATTTTGCCTAAGTAGGCTCTCAAGTAAATAGTGTCGGGTACTTGTAATCGCCAAATTTATTTGGCTGATTCTAATTTACAGTTGAACTAGCCAAATAAATTTGGCTGTTACGTATGACATACTATCCGACAGTATTAACTGGACTAACTACTAAGGCTACCCGTCTAAAGTTGGACACTCAAATTTAGGATAGACAACGGAAAATATAGATTTCCCGACGCTTGGAGCAGCGAATGTGGATTCGCTGTTGTCTAAAATGTCCAAGCTTAGAGGGGTAGCCTTGCCTAAACACAGTTACTTAAACAGTCTGACGAATTCATCATTTATCATTCATAGTTCATCATTCCCTAAGCCAATTCCTTCCCCACTCGTTCCAACAAAGCCTTAGTTGCCCGAATCCCATCTGGCTCACTCAAATTAGTGCCTTCGTACTCAATATCCACATAGCCCGTATAACCCGCATCTTTAGCAATTTGTAACATTCGCTTAAAATCCGTGTTAACTTCGTTGCCATTTTCATCAAAATCATGGGCTTTTGCACTAATGCCCTTGGCATACGGCATTAACTCTGCCATACCTTTATAGCGGTCGTATTCCTCTATACATTTTCGATAATCTTTAGCGTCTCTAGTAATACAGAAATTACCAAAATCAGGTAACGTCCCACAAAATGGGTTATCGACTTGCTTCATGACAGAAGCCAACCAAGCACCATTGGAAGAATAACCACCATGATTTTCTACAATAATATTAATGCCATTGGCTTTACCAAATTCCGTTAGTGAACCTAAGCCATTGACTGCGGCGGCTCTTACTTCTTCGGCAGTGCCTTTCCCAGCAGCATTTACTCGAATCGCATGACAACCTAAGAATTTAGCGGCTTCTACCCATTGGTAATGGTTTTCTACGGCTGCTTTTCGCTTCGCATCGTCTAAGTCACCCAAATCACCTAGAGCATCACACATAATTAAGACAGGTTGAACGCCTTCTCCATTACATCGACCTTTTAAGTCTTTAAGGTATTCCATATTCTTTGCCTTATTAAAATAGAAAGTATTCACAAATTCTACCGCATCTACTCCATATTCTTTTTTGGCAATGGCTGGAAAATCTATAGGATTGAGTTCGCCTTGTAAAACTGAATCTGGGTCGGTCATTAAGGCTCTACCAAAAGCACCAAAATCACCACTCTTTAAAAAGTCACCAAAAAAGGAATTGTGTAAGGACCACTGCGCTAAAGAGATTTTAAAGAAGGGTTCTTTGGGAGCGGTTACTGTTTTTGCCATTTTTTCGGCTGTTTTTTTAGCATCGCCTGCACAAGCAGAAAAGGTGGTTGCGGATAAACCAAATAAGCCCGTTGCAGCTAAACCTGTACTTAATTGTTTTATTGTTTTTCTTCTACTAGTATCCATTCATTAGTTGTTTTGATGAAAAGTTGTAAATTTAAACAATTTTCAATTTTTACAAGAATTTGAATAGATAGTCAGATTTAAAATTGATACCTAGAAAGAAGTCAGATGTCAGACCGTTTATTACATAAACTGTCAGAAGTCAGATTTAAAACAGACAGGTCATTGATTGTCTGTATTTTACCCCTGCATCATCTGACTTCTGACAGAAAATTTCAATTTTCGGTCTGACTTCTGACCTCTAAAAAATATCAGTTTATTAGCTGACGCTCTAAACTTGTCAAATAACATTCTATTCCAATGAGTTATCCATTAAAAAAATAGGTGTGGCTTTAATTTGATGTAGTGACAAATAGTGCCAAAGCTACGCTCCTTTAAGGATAATTTGGAACATTCATTTTTACAGACTGTGCCAAAGCTACGCTCTTTTGAAGCAAAAAGGAGCTTTAGCTTCGAAACCGTCTGTAGTGTTTTGGTTTATTTGCAGTTTTTCAAAGGAGCGTAGCTTCGTCACCTCCTGACTTGATTCGGTTTTGAAAATTGAAAATTTTAAATTGCAAATTAACAACATGTCAAAAACTAAAAATAAATTATCCGTCATCGACCTCCTATTAGGACTAGCCGTTAAATCCCCAAAATTGGAAACGGTTACGAATAGTGTCAATGAATTACTCGAATTGGAAGATAGTATGCCCATTTCGATTGGTGCTATTCTAGAAAAAAATGCCATTGACTACACAGATAAAACGGCTATTCTGTATGAAGATTTAAGTTATACCCACTTTGAGTTTAATGCATTGGTCAATCGCTATGCTCATGTTTTTCAACAGCATGGTATAAAAAAAGGAACAGTAGCCGTAGTTTTTTTAGAGAATCGCCTAGAAACCCTTGTATTAATTTCCGCTTTAGCCAAATTAGGCGCTATTGCTTCTTTAATTAATGCCAACCTAAAAGGAGCGGTTTTAAAACATAGTATTGAAACGGACCAAGAGGATTATTTTATAATTGGGGAAGAACGAATTGCTGATTTTGAAGCGATTCGACCTGAATTAAGTAACTTAGAAACTGCGACTTTTTTTAGTTTAAAAAATCATGGCACCACTACTCCCCCACTCGATTATCTGCCGCTATCCGAATTAATCAAAACCGCTAGTACCGAAAATTTACCGATTACCAAAACGATTACCTTAGGCGACCGCTTTGCCAATGTGTTCACTTCTGGTACAACGGGCATGCCCAAAGCTTCTATTCAGACCCATAAGAAATGGTATCTCTGCTATCATTGGTATGGGCAGGTCAATATGGGCATTCAATCGGATGATGTTTTTTATGTACCGATTCCTTTTTTTCATATCAATGCGATGATAGTTGCTTGGCCGAGTGCCGCATCAGGTGGTGCAGCGTTGGCGATTCGACGAAAATTATCTATTTCTAATTTCTGGAAAGATGTCGCTAAATTTAATGTCTCTGCCTTTATTTATATCGGTGAAATTTGTCGCTATTTAATGAATAAACCACCTGCTGCAACGGATACTACGCATCGCATTCAAAAAGTAGTCGGCAATGGGCTTAGACCCGATATCTGGAAAGCTTTTAAAAAGCGATTTAATATTCCTCAAGTTTATGAGTTGTATGGTGCGTCCGATGGTATTGTCAGTTATACCAATGTTTTCAATTTGGATTGTACCGTTGGTTTATGTCGCTCAGAATATGCGATTGTAAGGTATGATGTAGATAATGATATTCCTTATCGAAATGAAGCGGGCTTAATGGAAAAAGTAGCGATTGGCGAAGCTGGTTTATTATTGGGACAAATTACCGAGGCAACGCCTTTTCCTGGTTATGTCAATAAAGCTAAAAATCAAGAAAAGATCCTGCGAAATGTTTTAGTGGAAGGTGACCAATGGTTTAATACAGGGGATTTAATTCGAGATTTAGGCTTTCACCATGCCCAATTTGTAGACCGATTAGGCGATACTTTTAGATGGAAGGGGGAGAATGTTTCTACCGCAGAATTGGAAGCTATTTTGAATCAATTTCCACAAGTGGCCCATTCTGCGGTTTATGGGGTTGGCTTACCTAAAATAGATGGAAAGGCTGGTATGGCAACTATTAATAATGCCCTGCCTTTAGATAAATTTGACTTCCAACAATTCACGCTCAATACTAAAAAAGCGCTTCCTTCTTATGCTGTGCCAATTTTCCTTAGATTTGTAGCTGATTTTGAAAAAACTGCTACACATAAAATCAAAAAGTCAGCTTTGAAAAAGGAAGGCATTTATCCTCAAAGTGAAGCTGATATTATTTATGTTTTATTGCCGAAAGCAGCTACTTATACGAGAATGACGCCCGAAATCGCAAAGGCGATTGAGCAAGGAATAATTAATTTTTAGAAAAATGTAGCTTAGACCTCTGGTCTGAGTAGCCTTGAATTTAAATCTACTCAGACCAGAGGTCTAAGCTACAGAAATTTACAATCATGAAAAAATCAACTTTACTATTTACTCTTTTCGCTCTTGCCCTAATTGTTGCCTGCAAAAACGAATCGACTACAGCAACAACAACCGACGCAATCGAAGAAGAAATGGCCGAAGAAGAAATAGATGAGCAATACCTCTATGCCAGCAATTTATACCAAGAAAATTGTGCTACTTGCCACGAAAAGAGCGTGGTCAATTTTATGCAAAAAGATTTTCTACACGGCAATTCTTGGAATGAAGTCAATCGTTCTATCCGTTATGCACATACGTTTATGAAGGATGTTGACTTTGTTAAAACATGGCCTGATTCTGCTTTTAATAAGTTGACTGATTATATGTTGGTGAGTCTAGAACAGCAGACTATCGAATCTTTTGCTACCGATGTTGATTATGCTGGTACTATTAAATCCGAAAATCTAAGTTTCAAATTAGATACGGTGGTCAAAGGCTTAGAAATTCCTTGGGGGATTGATTTCTTACCCAATGGGGACGTTTTGGTAACGGATAGAAATGGTAATTTTTATAGACAAAAAGAAGGTGCCGAAAAAGTATTAATCAAAGGTACCCCAAAAGTATATTATAATGGGCAAGGTGGTTTATTAGATGTGAAGGTTCACCCTGATTTTGCTACGAATCAAACTATTTACATCTCTTATTCCAAACCAAATAATAAGAAAGAATCGAATACCGCCGTGATGATGGCAAAGTTGATTAATGATGAATTAGTAGAACAAAAAATCATTATGGATGCCAAGCCTTATACGAATAAAAGACATCACTTTGGTTCTCGACTAGCATTTGATAAGGCCGGTTATTTATATGTGACCATTGGTGACCGTGCTAGTAGAGACGAAAACCCACAAGATTTAACTAAATATCCAGGGAAAATTCACCGATTTAATGCCGATGGTAGTATTCCTGCGGATAATCCTTTTGTGGATACGGAAGGTGCTATTCCATCTATTTGGTCTTACGGACATAGAAATCCACAAGGCCTAGTCTTTGATGAAACAACTAATACCATGTGGGAAACAGAGCATGCACCAAGAGGTGGTGATGAAGTAAATATTATCCGAAAAGGAAAGAATTATGGCTGGCGAGTCATTTCTTATGGTATCAATTATAATGGTACCACTTTTACCAATAAAACAGCAGCAGAAGGAATGATGCAGCCGCTCCATTATTGGGTTCCTTCCATTGCCCCTTGCGGAATGGATTTTGTCAAAGGGGATCGATATCCGGCATGGAAAGGCAATCTACTCGTTGGTTCCTTGCGTTTTGAATATTTAAATAGATGTAAAATAGTCGATCAAAAGATTGTCCACGAGGAAAGCCTGCTCAAAAATATTGGTCGGG
>JBGCFJ010000013.1:0-5871 GCA_045106885.1 Saprospiraceae bacterium | reverse complement strand
TCGGAGAATGTGGGTTTTGCGAAAAGATGTGCGGCAGAAGGACTAATTTTTATTGGGCCAAACCCAAATGCAATTGATGCGATGGGATCTAAGTCTAAGGCGAAGAGCTTGATGAAAAAGCATAAAGTGCCAGTTGTGCCTGGATATCAAGGGGACGACCAGAGTGTGGAACGATTGACAAAGGAAGCCATTAAAATGGGCTTCCCTGTTTTATTAAAAGCGACTGCTGGTGGTGGCGGAAAAGGCATGCGAATTGTGCATGCGGCAGCGGGTGTTGAAAAAGCGATTGAAGCAGCGAAAAGAGAATCTTTAAGTGCTTTTGGAGACGATGAATTAATTGTAGAAAAGTACATTGCTTCTGGCAGACATATAGAATTTCAGATTTTTGGGGATCAACATGGGAACGCAATTCATATTTTAGAAAGAGAATGTTCTATTCAACGTCGGTATCAAAAAGTGATAGAAGAAAGTCCGTCGCCTGTAATGGATGAAAAATTGCGGACAAAAATGGGCAAAGCAGCGGTCAATGCTGCCAAGGCTTTAGATTATGATAATGCAGGAACAGTAGAATTTATATACGACGATAAATCGGGCGATTTTTACTTTTTAGAAGTGAATACTCGTTTGCAAGTAGAACATCCCGTAACGGAGGAAGTAACGGGTTTAGATTTGGTGCAAATGCAAATTGAATCTGCCCAAGGTTTGCCACTTTCTGTGACCCAAAAGGACATCAAAGGAAATGGATATGCCATCGAAGCTAGGCTATACGCCGAAGATGCCAGTAATGATTTTTTACCTGTTACAGGGACTATTCAACGTTTTGAATATCCAGCCGTCGATGGTTTGCGAGTAGAAACGGCTATTAAAAGTGGTTCTGAAATTTCTGTTTTTTACGACCCCATGATTGCTAAAATTATTATGCACGATGCGACTCGAGCTGGGGCAATGCGGAAAATGCAATACGTTTTAAGAAACCTGGTTTGTCAAGGCATGACGACAAATCAAGATTTTTTATTGCATTTACTAGAAAATGATGATTTTCAAGCAGGAAATTATAACACTCATTTTATTGCCAATAAAATTGATTTAACCGCCATTGCCGAAAAAACGACGGAGGCTTATGCATTGGCTGGGATTGCTGCGACTTTACACGGTTGGCAACAGCGAGAACAATCGAGAACTTTATTACGTGCTATTCCTTCAGGTTGGCGCAATAATTTTTATCAACCACAATCAGAAAATTACTTGATTGGCGATGCGGATTTAAAGGTTCAATATCGCTACCAAAATAACCATCAATTTGAATTTTATGTAGGCGATGAAACCTATGCAGCGACTTTAATTATAGCGGATAATAAAAACATCCGAGCGGAAATTGACGGTATGCAGTACGCCTTTAGTATTGCGCAAGATGGGACGGCTTATTTCGTGCACCATGAAGATATAGGAAATATTGCCTTAACACAAAAAGAACGATTCCCACTCAAAGAAGCGGAAAAAGTAGTGGGTGGTTACGAATCGCCAATGCCTTCTCAAATCATTAAAGTATTGGTAAAAGAAGGACAAGCGGTTAAGGCTGGAGAAGGGCTCGTTATTTTATCTTCTATGAAAATGGAAAATACCATTGAAGCAGTAGAAGATGGGGTAGTGGAGGCCATTTATGCTGCGGAAGGTAGCAATGTGGAGGCTGGGTTTTTGTTATTGAAATTGGAGGCGGAGGAAGCCTAACAACTTATTTTGTTAAATGTGAGAGGCCTAAACAAAAGTAGCGATAGCCCCAAAGAACTATCGCTAACTTACATACTCACATTGAAACTTGATAAATAGTTGTAAACCTAAAATTGAACACAAGTTTCAACTTCTTTAGCGTCCAAAAAAGATGCCAATATTTTTAATATGTTATTTTTTATAAACTATTATTAATTGTTTTTTAGTTAATTAACTATTTTTAGACAAATTAATTATTTCTTAAACGATATTGGATCCATAGTTAACTCAACTTACTATTGTGAATAGAAAGAAAAGTTTTATTTTGTAGAGAATAGAAAATGGATGATTTGTTTTGTGAAAATTCGCAGGTGTGGTTATTCAAATGGATACATTCGAATAATGTATGATTTTAAGTATTTAAATAAAATAGGAGTTTGTGGGGAACTTAATTTTTATTTTAAAAACGAAAGTAAGCCTAAATTTGTTACTCGATTCTGATAAAAAATTAATTTATATCAAATACTGTCTACTAATAGCATTTCTGGTTTTCATTTTTACTAATTGCTGCGTCCTTTAACATAAATATTTAGCAGCATTCCAAAAATTATTAACCCAATTCCAACTAAACCAAGGATGGTATATCCCTCGCCAAACCAAAACCAACCAACGATTAAAGCAAAAACGGCCTCTAAATACTTCATTGGGGCGACTGTTCCAATAGCGGCTATTTGGTAAGCTTTGGTCATAAATAATTGACCAAAAAAACCAAAAATTCCCATACTTAAAAGAATCCCCCATTCTATTCCAACAGGAGATTGCCAATTAAAGATAGAAAATATTGCGCCTACACAAGTGGCAGTAAACATAAAATAATTGACAACGACTAATGGATGGTCTCGTTGTCCGATTTTTCTAATTATAATATAAACCATTCCGCTAAAGAAGGCAGATAAAGTAATTAAACCCAATCCTAAGAAACTGACTCTAGTATCGACTCCTTTTATTAATAAGACACCAATGAAGGCTAAGAAAAAACAAGCCCATTGTAAGGGTGTAATTCGTTCTTTTAAGATAAAAATGGCTAAAATACCTGCAAAAATAGGAGAGATGTATCGAAGGGAGACTGCTGAACCAAAAGGAATTAATTTGATGACGGCAAAAAATAAAAACATCGCCGTTACACCGACCAAACCCCTGGTGATTAGTAATTTGCGTTGATTTCCTAAAATAGGTATTCCTTGTTTTTTCAATAAGAAAAGGCAGATAATGGAAGAACCAATAGACCGAAAAAAGACTAACTCGAAGGCGGGTAAATGCTGTAAATATTTAATTAAAGTATTCATGATGGTAAAAGCGAGTACGCTAATTAACATGAATTGTAGGGCTTTGAAAGTCTCTTTTTGAGTGGAACTTTTGGGCATTGAAATAGGCGAATTATTTTTCATTTAGATAGAATGTTTTTTATTGCCCAAAAGTTCCAATAAAGGCCGATTAAGCCCCCAAAGCCTTAAATAATAAAGCAGCTGCTACACCTCCAAGAATTGGCCCTAAAACAGGCACCCATGCATACCCCCAATCGCTATCTCCTTTGCGAGGAATCGGTAAAATAGCATGCATAATTCTAGGAGATAAATCTCTTGCGGGATTGATGGCATATCCTGTATTTCCACCTAAACTTAGCCCGATTGCTAAAACTAATAAGGCGACGGGTAAACCGTTTAGCGCACCTAAAGAGGCAGATTCTGCCCCTACTGTTGCCCCTGCAATATGAAAACAACCAAAAACAAGTAAAAAAGTGGCGATTGCCTCCCCAATTAAATTGGATATTGGATTTCTAATAGCTGGAGCAGTAGCGAAAGTACCCAGTTTAGTAGGGCCATCTGCTGTTTCAGCATAATGGTCTTTATATTGTACCCAAACTAGAAATGCACCCATTGCTGCACCTAGAAATTGGGCGGCTAAATACTGCATAATTAAGCCAGTACCTTTAATTTTTCCTGCTATAGCAAATCCAATAGTAACCGCTGGATTTAAGTGAGCATCACTTCCATGTGAAGAAATGAAAACACCTGCAAAAACTGCCATTGCCCAACCCATTGTGATGACTATCCAACCAGAATTATTTCCATTGGTTTTGTCTAATGCTACATTGGCACATACGCCACCGCCTAATAAAATTAGCACCATCGTGCCTAAAAACTCTGCTACAAAAGGTGTCATAAACGTTTCGTTTTGTTTGAATGTATGAAGAAATTATTTTTTCATTATCATGAATGATAGAAAATAATGGGGTAAAATACCTTTTTGAAGCCTAATTTCAAAAAAAAAGCTAATTTTTTATAATTTCCCTTGTTCTGTCAATTGGCTGACCAATTGTTGGTACAGTAAGTGTGATTATATTGTTTTGAAACTACTTTGATTGACTTTTGTGATAGCTGATGGGATAGTGGTTATACCTTTGTGAGGGTTGTGATAGAACCATTATTTTTTAAATTGGTGATTTTTATTTTCATTTGCGTTCGCCTCTTTTTTCCTTTAGTTTTGTTCTAACTAAACTAAATAGAACTAAATTAGTATAAGTACTTACATTAACATACTACCAAACAATTCAATAAACATTTTGACGATACACTACTATTTTTGATGTGAAAATTGATAGCTCTTTTATCCCTAAGAAAATCTATTAATAACAGGCTACCCGTCTAAAATTGGACACTCAATTTTAGGACAGGCAACGAAAAATCTATATTTTCCGATGCTTGGAGCAGCGAATATAGATTCGCTGTTGTCGAAAATGTCCAATCTTAGACGGTTAGCCTAATAACACATCATTTTTCTAGTAATTAATTGATTACTGGCACTTGCAGTAGCGCCTTTCCTATGCAAAAAATCATTTAACTAACCTAAAATTTATTCTTTTATGATGACACCTCATTACTATTCTGTAGGAAAAAAGGAAAGACAATTTTCTTTTTTACCCTTTTTGCAAAACAAAAAAATATATTGGCTTTTCAGCCTATTTTTATTCAACCTAAACTTAATACAAGCCCAAGTAGTGATAAGTGAAGTTTTTGAAGAGGGTGCTTTTGAGTTGAGAAATACAGGTACTGAAACAATAGACATTTCTAGCTATTGGATATGTAACCGACCAGCTTATGTAGCTTTAAGCACACTGACAATTGAGTGTGGTAGTTTATTTTTAGCTGGGGGGGAGGAAGTTGTTTTATCGACCACTATTTTGAATGGTACGGATGCTGAACTAGGACTATATCTTTCTAATAACGGAGGCTTTTCGCAAGCATCTGAAATTATTGCTTATGTGGAGTGGGGAACTGCTGGTGGTGGTCGATCGGAATTAGCAACTGGTAAAGGGATTTGGGATGGTAATGCAGTTGCTAACTTGGCTTCAGGGACATCTATTAAATTAACAGGAAATGGTACGATGGCAGCTGATTGGACAACGGATACCAATCCGCAAAAATGTGCTGTTGCACCTCCTCCTGCATCCACTTCTGCGGCTAGATATCAAGTGACTTTTAATGCCGCATGGAGTGCCACGACTCATCCAACAGATTTTCCGTCAAGTGCTCACTTTTCAGGTTTGATTGGATTGACACATACGGATAATACCGCCTTATTTGAACTAGGAAGCACTGCTTCTCAAGGTATTATAAACATGGCTGAAACGGGGTCTAAAAATCCTTTAACAGCAGAGATACAAACTATTATAGCTGGTGGACAGGGACAAAATTTAGTTTCTGGTGGTGGAATTGGCGTTTCTCCTGGAAGTGTTTCTACTGAGTTTGCTATTGAAAATTCTCACCCTTTAGTGAGTATTACAACAATGATTGCCCCCAGCCCAGATTGGTTTGTAGGGATAAGAGATTTAAATCTTTTTGAAAATGGCGATTGGGTTAATTCAAAAACTGTTGAAGTTGCTAATTATGATGCGGGTTCAGATAGTGGGACAAGCTTTGCTTCTGCTAACCAAACAACTAGCCCGCTAGGAACGATTACTATGATTACGGATGGACCATTATTAGTGAATGGCGCTATTCCTAGTATGGGAACAATGACCTTTACTAGAATTGATGCAGGCGCATGTGCTGCTGCTGGAGGTACATTGACAGGCGGTCCTTATACTTTTTGTGTGGATGGAGT
>JBGCFJ010000129.1:0-3344 GCA_045106885.1 Saprospiraceae bacterium | reverse complement strand
TGACTCGTCATTTTTTATATGGTTCTTTAACAAATCCTCCGATGAATCGGAGCAGGCTGTGGAATGTACAGCGAATATAGATTCGCCGTTATTGACCGAAAAAAGATTGCTATATCGTGCCGAAGCTACGCTCCTTAAAGGGAAAATGGACATTCAGCAATTCCTACAGACCGTTTCGAAGCTACGCTCCTTAATTTTTTACTAAAAGAGCAGCGCTCTGCCCCCGTCTGTAGGATTAATTAACCCAAAATTCCTTTAAGGAGCGTAGCTTCGTCACCACAAAAAATAAATTGAAATCTTTTTGCGGTCAATATGCCTAAACACAGTTATTTGAACAGTCTCGATAGTGATAGGGAAAATGAGCAACCTTGATTCAAAAGTGTTAAGAGAAATTTATCAATACCTTTTTTGACGCTGATTTCGCTGATTATTAAGCTGATATTATGATTTTTAGCAAAATTGACAAACAATTAAAGCTTAATAAAACTAACTATTTTCATACATTCTTTCTTCGTCAAAATCATAAAAATCAGCGAAATCAGCGTCAAAATAAATCATTTTCGATGTCTCTTAACAGTTCTAATTTTAAATCTGTTTAGTTTTTATCTAAAATAGGACGATATACTAATTCTTCAAGCTCTTCATCTTTCGTCCAGGCGTATAAGGCGCATTCACCGTTTCCAATTGTTCCTCTAATTTCACCATATCCACATCGGCTACTTCCCGAATTGCTGCTAAAATAGGCGCAAATTCTTCCTTCGCAATAGCAAAACTTTCCCGATGCGTTTTAGTTGGCGTAGAAGTGGTATTTTTCTGTTCGTATAACACCCAATTCAAACGACCCATAGGCGTTGGCGGTGCAGCGATATCTAAAGTGCCTTTATTTCGGTCACCGTATAATTGTCGTTTGATGGTATTAATTTTTCGTTCAAGAGCATTGGCGGCAGTTGTCAAAGTAGCCATTGGTTGTTCTGCCAATTTAATGGCTTTGCGAATGTGGCGCAACTTATTATCCATTTCTCGAATGGTATTACTAGCTCCATCCATCGACCGATTCAATTCTTCGACTGCTCGCTGGAAAGCTACTTTATTCGCTCGATTTTCTGCTGGTAAAACGGTATTATTTAAAGCCTTTACGTTAAATGTTACCTCATTGCCAACTGCTTGATATTCGCCATTAATATAGGTAGCCATAGCAATGGTATAAGCACCAGGTTCAACTAAAGTTCCTTGTGTAACACCTGCAAAAGGGTTGTAAAATCCAGGCCCTCTAAGACTAATCGCATCTTTCGGTGTATATCGCAAATCCCATTCAAAACGCTTGACGCCTTTTGTTGGAGATTTGGTGAATTTTCGCACCACTGTTCCTGCACTATTTTTAATGGTGAAAATTAATTCAGGCTTAATTTCCTCTCTTTCTGCCGTCAATTCCTCAAAACTAGGGTAGGTATTATCGCCACCATCTTTGGCTGCTTTTTTCTCTGCTGCTTGTCGTTTTGCTTTTAAGGTTTTGACATTATCGGGGAAGTAATAAGTAATCATTGCCACAGGGCCTAAATTATCTCCTGTGTACAGATTATCCCCTTGGAAAGCTTTACCTGGCAAGCCTAAAGGATTGGCTTTTTCAAACATCAAAGCATCTCTAATGGCAAAAATATGTGCCGCACTATCCATCGGCGTCGCTTCTACGGAACGTAAAGCGGTATAATCATCTAAGACAAAGAATCCTCGACCAAAAGTCCCTAAAACCAAATCATTTTCTCTTTTCTGAATGGCTAAATCTCTTACTGCAATAGTTGGAACGCCTGACTTTAATTGCTTCCAACGGCCACCTGCATTAGGCGAAAAGAAGACCCCGAATTCCGTTCCACAGAAAATCAGACCACTATCCAGATGGTCTTCCTCGATGCTATAAACACTGCCTCTTTCGGGTAGATTGTTGCTGATATTTGTCCAAGTCAAGCCCTTATTGCTGGTTCTATAAATGTATGGTTTAAAGTCACCTGCTTTATGGTTATTAAACACCGCATAAATCACATTTTCATCGTGATGCGACGCATAAACTGCATTGAGATAAGTTCGATTAGGCACACCAGAAATATTATCTACTTTGCGCCAATTTGCGCCACTATCTTCTGTAATTTGAATCAATCCATCATCTGTCCCGACGACCAATAAATTTTCATTAATCGGGGATTCTGATAAAGCGACAATAGCCCCATATTGAGAAGTAGACCGATTTTTTGCCACGGCATCTATCCCCCAAATTCTATCTTGTACTTTTAGTTTATTTCGATTCACTTTCCGAGTTAAATCATCACTAATCACTTCCCAAGAATTCCCTCGGTCATTGGTTTTAAATAATTTATTCGCTGCAAAATAAAGTCTTCCAGAAGCATGTTTACTAACTGCTAAAGGGGAATCCCAATTCCAGATATAGGCATCTTCTCCTTTTCTTTCTTTTGGCTGAATTCCTACTTCTTCCCCACTTTTTCGGTCGTAGCGCACCAATACCCCATGTTGAGATTGCGCATACACAATATCAGGATTTTCTGGGTCCACCTGAGATTCAAAGCCATCGCCACCATGCGTAATAAACCAATCTCGATTCGTAATCCCATGCGAAGTATTCACTCTACTTGGGCCACCTAAACTAAAGTTATCCTGTGTGCCGCCATAAATATTATAAAAAGGCAAATCATTATCTAAAGCCACTTTATAAAACTGCGTCACAGGTAAGTTTTCTTTAAAATCCCAATGTTTTGCCGCATCCCAAGTTTCATAAATTCCCCCATCACAACCGACCAACCAATGCTGATTATCATTTGGATTTATCCACATACTATGATTATCAACATGTTTATAATCTTCGCCACAATTATTAAAAGTCTTGCCGCCATCCTTACTCACTTGCATCCAAGTATTCATGGAATAAACCGTATTGGGTTCGATTGGGTCAGCAATAATTTCTTGGTAATAATTACCACTTGAACTATAACTACTTTGTCTAGCCCAACTTGCCCCTCGATTCGTCGATTTATAAAAACCACCTTTGCCTTGTGCCGCTTCTACAATCGCATAAATAATTTCTGGGTCAGCAGGAGAAATAGCTAAACCAATTCGTCCAATATCTACCGTCGGCAAACCTTTATTAATCTTCGTCCAAGTCTTCCCGCCATCTGTCGTTCGATGCATTCCCGACCCTGGACCACCACCTAAATAGGTAAAGATTTTTCGAGACCGCTGCATCGCTGCCGCATATAAAATATCTGGATTCCGAGGGTCAATAATCAAATCTGTTACCCCTGTATATTTATCAATTTCCAAAACAGCTTCCCAAGTTT
>JBGCFJ010001288.1:0-5810 GCA_045106885.1 Saprospiraceae bacterium | reverse complement strand
CATCTTGGATATGGTTTGCAAAGAAATTAACGAAAAAACTTCTTTATCCCTACAATATCAAACTATCAAAGAAGGGCGGCATATCAAACAAATCCAATTTGAGTTTTGGGATAAAGGAAAAACAAGCCACTCTCCCATACGGACGCAGTCTACGCTATCAAAACCAAAATCTCCGACCAAAATATTAACCGTTGATGATTTAAGCTTTGCGCAGCTAAAAGCTTTTCAGTTGTTAACTCGCTATGGTATTAAAATCCAATTGGCTTTGGATATGGTGGCTAAGGTTCAAAGCAGCGAAATTATTGGTTTCCAAGATTGGTATTTTGAAGAAGTCATTCAAATCTTTGAATCTAAAACCAATCAAACAATTGCTGCCGCCAAAACAGGTGCTTTGGTTAACTGGTTTTTGAAAAAACAGATTTTTGAGCAGGGTGACCATTTTGCGGTGATTATGGAGCGGTTGCAGCAGCGGAAAAAAACACTTCAAACGGAGAATAATATTGCTTGGGATAATCGACTCTTGGCTAAAGAAATGACAGCTGAGATGTTTCGGAAATTAATCCATACCAAAAGTTAGCTTATTATAGCTCAGTATTACTGATGGTATTCCTAGTTAGTTTTGCTACAACGCAACAAGTGTCATAAATGGAACTTGTGACACTTGTTGCGTTTTTTAAAGCTATCATAATTTACTTTCCTTGTAAATGCATCAATAAAATAATTCTGATAACCTTTAAACATATCTTGTGAAGTACGTTTAAAATCTGAAATGTAATGAAGCTCCCAGTAATAAAAAACAGTTCTGAATTAAGTTATCTCATTTTCCTTTCACTAAGAAGTTCTATCTATACTAAAAAAGCACTCACTATTACTTACAACATCAAATCTTATTCTTTAGAATCAATTTATCATATTTACCATAAGTACCACAAGTGAAACTTATGACACTTATAAAAATACCTTAAAAGAAAAAGATTACTCTATATATTCTGCGCCCTATCAGCCAATTCCTGCATATACTTAATCGTCTTTGATCGTTTCAATATAGGATATTGAAATTCATAAGCTTCTTTTAATATACGTTCTCGCTCCTCTTTTGTACAATCCCATTGCAGAAGCATTGCATCCAGAAACTGTAAATTATTCAATATCACTAAATCCAAGACCTTGGCGTAGTCTCGCATATTTTTAACAGCTGGCTTATTAGGATTGAGCAACCTCCATTGCTTAGCAGTAGTACCAAAAACAATTTGATTAAGCATATCCGCTTCGGATGCTAAAGGTAATCGGCCTTTATAAGGTTGCGGCTGGGCTAATAGGCGTTCATCCACCTGACTGAAAAGCGCAGAGACTAATAAGGAATAGTTTCCAGCAGTCAAGTGACGTTTTATATCAAGGGGGTCTCCAAGTTGTAGCGTTTGTTGTGTTTTTAGCTTCTGGTATTCTTCTAATACATACAAATGGAATTTAGCATTAATAGAATTAGCAAACTGTAACGCTATAGTTGAGTGAGCATAAGTGCCACCATATCTCCCCCTCTTAACAATAAAACTCTTGCTATTTGTATAATTTATCCACTTGGTAGGAGACCCTGAATCTTTCATGAAGGCTTCCGACAAATATCTTTCATATCCTTTAAACCCACCCTGTGAGGTGGGTTTAAAATCAGTATTATGTAATAATTCCCATTGATAAATTAATTCTAAATTGGGTTTGGCGTTAATCCAACTTGAAACGGGCGCATCAGGACGAGCAGGATTTTTATATCTCGATAAGTCTGTGATACAAAAATAATCTGTATCGTCTATGCGAATAACTCGAACTTTGGTATCAAAAACGGTAATCTCTGCTTTTGTAGCGCTCATAGATAATGTTTTATCAATAGCAAAACCACATATGTAAGTTGCAGCTTCCTAATTGATGGCTATTTTTAAATTCAATTTCAATTCAAATAAATATCATTAGTGATACTTGTGACATTTATTCCACTTCCTAAATCATTGTTTTCTTGGACTAATCTGTAGAATACGGAATATAATTAACTCCACTTTCTGATAATGGGTAATTCCTATCCTACTCAAAAAATCACCCTTAAACACTTAAAATCAATCTTTATTTGTTAGAAATAGTAGTCCAGAGGAATTAAAAGTATCACAAATGAAACTTGTATCATTTATTGTATCTCTCTAAAATCACTATAATTCTTTTATTTTCTAGCTCATTTAAAACACCGTCTTAAAATTCAACGCAAAAGGTATTATTCATTTCAAAGCTTAGAGCCCAAATATGCCTTTTCAATTTGCCTTCCACAAGGAAATTCTATTCATAATTTGAAGAAAGAAGTTTATCAATTAAATTAAAAATTAACCTCGTATTGATTAGAATCCATTTCTCTTGCTTTCCACAAGTATCACAAATGAAACTTGTGTCACTTATTGCACTCCATCGAAATTATTAAAATTATTACGGGTACTAGCCAATCAAGCCTACACAATTCAATATCCAAATCAAAATACTATCCTCCTTTTCAAAATAACGCATCTAATTTGAGTGCTATCCTCTTTTTCTTACACAATTGACTAATTCCTCCCCTACTCCAAAAGAGTCGCTCTTTATCGCTTAAAATCCTTCTCCTTATTTCTAGCAATAAATTTCTAAATCCATCTAAAGTGACACAAATGAAACTTATGTCATTTGTTGCATATCATCGAAACTATTGCAATTTCTTTCAAATACCCTTCATCAAATCCATAACCACAATTTCTAAATCAAAATGTAAACTCTATTTTCAAATTAAAGCGGTTAAATTGAGTGCTATAATCTTTTCTTTCTCTTGATGATTAATTCCTTCCCTACTGAAAAAAAATCGCTCTCTGTCGCTTAAAATTATCCTCGTTCTTTCAAGCATAAATTTCTAAACTCATAAAAAGTATCACAAATGAAACTCGTATCACTTGTGGTTTGCTATCAAAATATTGCAATTACTTCTGAGTACCTACAATCCTCCTTCAAATCAAAATACAAGTATCTTTCTTCTTTTAAAATTTAAAGCTTCTAATTTGAGTAGCATTAACTTTCATTTTGATAGCAAATTACAAAAAACACTTCCTAATTATTTTCGAATAAGCACTTTTAGAATCTTTAAAAGTGTCACAAATGAAACTTATATCACTTGTTACACCTTATAAAGTACTGCAATTATTTCCAGATGCATAATTTAAATCAGCACCATAACTTCTTTATCTAAATTTCATACTCCCCTTCAAACTAAAACCTTAAATTTGAGTGTAACTAATTTTTCTTTCCGCTGATTAAATTGCGCACTCTTAAAAATTCGCACTTATCATTAATCGTTAAAAAATCATTTGTTGCCTTTCAATTAGACATTTTTAATTTCGAATGAGTATTACTAATGATACAAATTTCATTTATGACACTTAGGAACTTTGCTTATTTTACTCGCTTTAAACTAACAGAGTCCCGCAATCTGCAATTAATCTATTTTTTAAACCAGCTCCAAATTATAAAATCAAGTAAGCAAAAACTTCCTAGAAGGTTAGTAATGGCACAAATCAATGCGTTATGTCATGCTGATTGAACAATCAATAGTATCACAAATATCACATAAGACATTTATGATACTATTAAGAAAACAAATTATCAAACTCTATATCAATGATTTGATCCAATACATCTTGCATAGATTTATTTTGCTCAACTGCAATTTTCTTCAATTTATGTCTGGTGCTTTCATAAGCCTTAATTCGTACAAACTTCTCCTCTGGTTCAGCTTCTGTTTCTTTGGGAGCGCCAGCTTTAATTAAATTCTCTGCACTCTTCTGTACATTCTTAGCTTTCATTGTTTCCCATATACCTGGTTGTTTTTTCTTGGCCATAGTCTATTTAATTTTTAATGTTTTGCATATTTCCTTAAAAAAGGGTTCAAATCTTCTTCTTCCTTCAGCACTATCCAATATGGATTCAAAAAGAGATGGAGAAGTAAATAATTTCAAGTCCTTTAGATTATTCTCTAGTACAGGCAAACCCATTTGCTGTACCACCTCTTTCGCCATTTCATTATCTTTTCTTCTATTATCCTTATTCACAAAACCATAAAAACCAAAATCATAGTCCAATTCCTTTCGATATTCCTTTACCTCCTGCATGTAACCAATAAAAGTATTGGTTGAAAGGACATCTATTTGAGACCCAATGACAGGAATAAAGACCATATCGCACATATATAATAACATCAAAATAGCCGCATCCTTTTGAAAACTAGTCATTCGAGGGATGTCTATAAAAATAATATCATAATCCGCAGCATTCCTTTTTAGAAATCTTTCTACTCGTGAAGCTTCAATATATTCGACTTCTACTAATGGTTCTTGGTCTTCATAAATCGGTTTTTCTGATTCCAACCAGTTGGTTATAGACCCTTGAACATCCGTATCAAGAATTAAAATCTTCTTGTTTGTATGTCTAGCAAGCGCCGTAGCTAGTAGAATCGTAATAGTGGACTTACCTACTCCACCTTTTTGATTAGCAATTGAAATGATTTGTGGCATAAAATTTTGAATAAGCAACAAGTATCATTTGTGATACTTGTATCATTAATATAACTTGTGTACCTTTACCGCAAACATACATAAGTTTGTATAAACCGTCAAATGGAAGGGCTAAATTAGAGCAGAAAATAGAATAGAATTTGATAATTGGTCGAGCAAACTACGTGGATGGGCTGCAAAACAAGCAGAAAAAAATAAGGATTAGAAAAGCCAGCCTTCGGAAAGTCGACAAACTTGTAGCCGAAGGACTGGCAATTGATTCATTATAAATCGTACGCAATATGCAAAATTCTGACAACAAAGAGCGGGATTTCTGGGCAACATCTGCCCAAACGTTACTCACAGACCTTTCATCGATTCTGATTATTCTATCTTTCGGTGCTTCTTTATTAGCCTTCGGGATTCTTAAGTACAACTATTTAGCAGATTTATTTAGCGTCAAACTACCGTCTATTGGTTTACTGGTGGCAGGAATGGTTGCCATTGTTAGTGAATTATTCCGTTTTGCTTTTGGCTTAACAGGAGTTCGAGACCTAGTTAAAGGTAATAGAGCGAGTGGAATTCTAGGCATTGGCGCATCTTTACTGCTTTCCGTTTATGATCACTTCGAAGCTAGTCGAATGTCTGCCCATTGGGAAAACCCAGAATTATGGTATGCTTTGGTATTTCTAGTTTGGGGCGGCATGGTTGCGGAAATCCGTCTGATGATGACCATGAGCGAAGTAAAAACTGAGGGAAACGAACAAAACAATCAGGAGGAGCAAAACCAGTCTCAAAAGAATGGAATGCCCAACTACCAGTTCACAGAGTAGCGTTAACTACCTCATCTTCTACTGAAAAGGTTCTCATTTCTCCTCCGAATAATAAGGGTAAAAAATACAAGCAGCGAAAAGATGTGCAGCAAAGAAAAGAATTAGTATTTTCAACTTTCCTGTTATTGCAAAAAAAATTGGGGAAACGTCCAACGCAACAACAAATAGCTGATGCAACTGGAATCAGTAGGAAGAAGGTGGGGGAGTACTTAAAAGTGTTAGGTTTGTGAAACTTGTGATACTTATATTATAAGTATCATAAGTTTCATTTATATCATAAGTATCTTTGGGTGCCGAGCTGGATTATCGAATCTATTTTTCGTAAATTTTCAAATAGGGTAGGGGAGAGGTTGATGATGAAGCTGCTTGATTTTATTATTCAACAAGTAAGAGAAAACCTTTGCGCAACTTGGAAAGAGATTACATAATT